>DATEVP010000075.1:0-9842 GCA_035258465.1 Hyphomicrobiaceae bacterium | reverse complement strand
CGCTTGTTATGGCGCACGCGGAATGGGGTGTCCGGCGATGCCAGCCGGCACGGATAGGAGGTGGTCGGCAGGGCGTCCCTGCACAACCATCGACCAGCCCGCGGGACGACGGCGCCACGCACCCTCTGGCCTCGAGCGCTCTGGGAGGATCCAACATGTGACACGCGCAACACTTGCAGCTCACGTCTCGGAGCTTGACAAGCGACGCCTCATAGGAGGTTGGGTCAAGCGAAGCGTCGACCCAACGCCCTTCGAACGTTCCAAGTCACAATTGCGTTGGGTCATCGTTGACACTCGACCCAACCTACGCGCTTCGCGTTTTGCCGGTATCTCGCGTGGCGCGCGCGGCTATTTGTTGAGGATCAGTGGACCCCGCCCTTCCGCCAGCGCGTGATCGCTCTCGTCCTTGAGGGCGACTCCGGTCAGCGAGCGGCGCAGGGCCTCGCGCACCAGCCAGGCGAGCTTGACGGCGGCAAGCGCGTAGCTCAGCCCCTCAGCGCGGATGTTGGAGATGCAGTTGCGCTCGGCATCGCTGCGGCCGGGCTTGGGCGCAAAGGTGAGGTACACGCCCAGGCTGTCGGGAGACGACAGGCCCGGCCGCTCGCCGATCAGCATCGCCACCAGGCGCGCGCGCAGGAGCGATCCGATTTCGTCGCCCAGCGCAACGCGCGCGCCGTGCGCGATCACGACGGGGCCGAGCGACAGCTTCAGGGACTTCGCGTGCGGCAGGAACGCGGCAGTCAGCGGCACGGCGTGCGCATGAACCGCCGCCGCCGAAAGCCCATCGCCGACGACCAGCGCCAGATCCACCGGCTCACCACCGCGCGCTTCCAGCAGCGCCCGTGAAACCTGCGACAGGCGCCGGCCGTAGTCGGGGCGCCGCAGATACAGCGCACGCTCGGTGGCGTCGCTCGACACCTCGATCGTGTCGAGCCCCAACTCTGCCAGGCCGCGCGCAATCTGTCCCGGATCGAACGGCGCATGCACGGCGTCGCGGGCCTTGGCATGGGCAAGCGCGAAGCCGAGCACCTCCCGCGTCGGCAGCGAGGCACCCGCGCGCCCCAGCGCAATCCGCGCCGGCGTCCAGCGCGCCAGCTTGGCCCAGGGGTCGCGGGTCGGGGGCGGCATATCGCTCAAGCCTTCGCCGCGCCGGCGATCAAGGGATGCGAGGGCCGCGCCGCGCGCAGCTTCGCATCCGCGCCCGTCACCTGCATGCGCTGCAGCCACGCCTCGAACTCGGGCGCACGCTTCAGGCCGAACACCTCGCGCACATAGAGCGCGTCGTGAAACGAGGTCGACTGGTAGTTGAGCATGACGTCGTCGGCGCCAGGCACGCCCATCACGTAGGTGACGCCCGCCGCCGCCAGCAGCGTCAGCAGCGTATCCATGTCGTCCTGGTCGGCTTCCGCGTGGTTGGTGTAGCAGACGTCGACGCCCAGCGGCACGCCCATCAGCTTGCCGCAGAAGTGGTCCTCCAGGCCGGCGCGGATGATCTCCTTGCCGTCGTAGAGATACTCGGGCCCGATGAAGCCGACGACGGTATTGACAAGCAGGGGCCGATAGGCACGGGCGACCGCATAGGCGCGGGCCTCGCATGTCTGCTGGTCGACGCCGTGATGCGCGTTCGCCGACAGCGCCGAGCCCTGGCCCGTCTCGAAGTACATGACATTGTCGCCGACCGTGCCGCGTTTCAATGCGCCCGCCGCCTCGCAGGCTTCACCGAGCAGCGCGAGGCTCACCCCGAACGAGCGGTTGGCCGCCTCGGTGCCGGCAACCGATTGGAACACGAGATCGACCGGCACGCCCTTGTTGATCAGATCGAGCGAGGTGGACACGTGGGTCAGCACGCACGCCTGCGTGGGAATCTCGAAGCGCGCGATCAGGTCATCGAGCAGCTTGAGCAGCTCGGTGATGACGGGCACCGAATCGGACGCCGGGTTGATGCCGATCACCGCATCGCCGCAGCCGTACATCAGGCCATCGACGATGGAGGCCGTAATCCCGGCGAGGTCGTCGGTTGGATGGTTCGGCTGCAGCCGCACGGCCATCGTCCCGGGGAGCCCGATGGTGTTGCGGAAACGGGTGACCACGCTGCTTTTTTTCGCGGCCAGGATCAGGTCCTGGTTGCGCATGATCTTCGACACCGCGGCGGCGATCTCGGGCGTGACGGCAGGCGCCAGGCGGGCCAGCACCTTGGAGGTTGCGCGGTCCGACAGCAGATGGTCGCGAAACTCGCCGACCGTCATGGCGGCAACCGGCTGGAATGCCTTGGCATCGTGCGTGTCGAGGATCAGCCGCGTCACCTCGTCGGCCTCGTAGGGGATCAGCGGCTCGGCGAGGATGCGCTTCAAGGGCAGATCGGCCAGCGCCATCTTGGCGGCGACGTTCTCCTCCGCCGTCTCAGCCGCGATTCCCGCCAGCCGGTCGCCCGAGCGCGGCGGCGTCGCCTTCGCCATCAGCTCCTTGAGGTCGGCGAAAGCGTAGCTGGTGCGGCCGACTGTATGGCGATACGCCATGCGCCCGTCTCCGGCTCAGGCCTTTGCGGCGGTCTCGCCCATGCGTGCAACATCGGGCGTGCCTCCGGCAAGCACCTCGGCGAACACCTCGCGGTCGATGTTGCCGCCGCTGAGCACCAGCCCGACGCGCTTGGCCGCCATGGCGTCCCTCTCCTGCATCAGGGCGGCCAGCGCCGCCGCGCCGGCGCCTTCGGTGAGGTTGTGGGTGTCCTCGTAGGTGGCGCGGATGGCCGTCGCGATCTCGTCCTCGCGCACGCGCACGATGCGTGCCGCGCCGGCCAGCATGATGGCCAGCGCCTCTGGATGGGGGATGCGGCAGGCCAGGCCGTCGGCGAAGGTGGCGGCGGAGTTGGTCGGCACGGGCCGGCCGGCCTCGAAGGAGAGCGCGACGGTGGGCGCATTCTCCGCAACGACGCCGATGATCTGCGTCTCGAGCCCGAGCAGGTCGCGCGCCGTGATCAGGCCGCAGATGCCGGAGCCCATGCCGATCGGCGCGTAGACGGCATCGAGGTCGGGCATGGCCTGGAACATCTCCAGCGCATAGGTGGCAACGCCCTTGACCAGATCGCGATGAAACGAGGGCACGAAGTGATAGCCGCGCTCCTCGGCGAAACGCGCTGCATGCTCCGCGCTCTCGTCGAAATCGGCGCCCACCACGATCAGCTCGGCGCCGAACGCCCGCATCGCCGCGTTCTTCTCGCGCGAGTTGCCGTGCGGCACGAACAGCGCGCACGGGATGCCGGCGCTCGACGCGGCCAGCGCGATCGACTGGCCATGGTTGCCGCGCGTGGCCGTGACGACGCCTTTGACCTTGGGCTCCCGGCGCAGCAGAGCGTCGAGGTAGGTGACGCCGCCGCGGATCTTGAAGGCGCCGATCGGCGAGTGGTTCTCATGCTTGACCCAAACCTTGGCCCCCGTGCGGTTGCTGAGCAGCGGCCAGGCATGCAGCGGGGTGGGCGGGACCACGCGGCGCACCAGCGGGACGGCGGCCTCCAGCTCGGCAAGGGTGAACATCGGCATCGCGCTGCTCCGGCTGTCGGGCGCCGCGGGCCTAGGCCGGGATCGGGCCCAATTCGCGGGTACCATGGCGGTTGAGAACCGACAGGCGCGACATGAGGTGTCCGTCTGACGGGATCATGCTTGGGCCGTCGCTCGCTCTCGCAGCGCGCGGCGCACGGCATCGGGGTCGCGCGCGATAACTCGAAGATACGCGAGCGCCGGTTTATCGGGCTCGTTGCGGTGGTGCTCCCAATCCCGCAGTGTCGACAGGGGAATGTGGAATGTCTTGGCGAAGTCGCTCTGGGACATGCCCAGCTGCCATCGGACGCGTTTGGCCGGCGACAGGTGGCGCGGCGGCCTGAGGCTGGTGGGGTCGCGATCCTCCAATGGGCCCGCGTCCGGATCCTTACGGGCGGCGGCCAGCACCTCATCATTCGTCATTGTCCGGAGCCGCGCCCACATCTGCGGCGTCATGCGATCGATGTCGGCCTTGGCGCGCACTCTGGTCCCGGCTCTACGCGTTCGCTTGGTTGTAGTCGTCCTGCTCACGTTGGGTCGCCTTCCTCGCCGAGATGATGCGGATGCGATGGCCACGCTCGATGTAGCATACTGTCAATAGCACGTCGCCGGCGAGCCCGGTCAGGAGCATACGGTCTTCGTCCGGCTCATCCGGATCGAGGCGCTCGATCAGGCCAGGGTCCTCGAACGCGCGACGAGCGACCTCAAACGTCACGCCGTGCGCGCGCGCATTGCGCTTGGCCTTGCCATCGTCCCACTCGAATTGATCATCGCGCATCCTATGCTGGTAGTTCCTACCAGGTCAAAGCTGCAAGTGCATCGACCCATCGTCCCGGCGCAAAGAGACGGGTGAACGCCGATGTCGGGGCGCGCGCGCATCTCACCCAAAGAGAGATCTATCTCGGTCTGATGCTAACGAGCCTGTCCGGCCTGAGCCCGCGCCCGCCTCGGGTTGAGATTCCCGAACCCGTCATTGCAACAAACTAGGAGCGCACCTGGCCAAGCGCCCGACCCCGCCTTAGCTCTTCGTCTTGACGTAGCTGCCGGGAGCGTCCTCGACGACGCCGAGCTTGGCGCCAGGGGTGCGCGCCGGCACCTTGGCATCCGAGTATTGCGTAAGCCACTCCGCATAATGCGGCCACCAGGAGCCCGGATGCTCCTCAGCGCTTTCGAGCCACGCTTCCAGCGTCGCCGCCTTCTTGTCGTTGGTCCAGTGCTGGTATTTGACCTTGTCGCCCGGCGGGTTGATGACGCCGGCGATGTGGCCGGAGCCCGCCAGCACGTAGGTGACGGGGCCGCCGAACAGCCGCGAGCCGATGAACACCGACTTCGCCGGCGCGATGTGGTCCTCCTTGGCGCACAGCTCGTAGACCGGCAGCTTGACCTTGGCGAGGTCGAGCTTGACGCCGCCGATCGTCATCTGCCCGCGGGCCAGCTTGTTCTCGTGATAGAACTCGCGCAGATAGAAATTGTGGTTGGCCGGCGTCATGCGGGTCGAATCCTGGTTCCAGTACAGGAGATCGAACGGGAACGGTTTCTTGCCCAGCATGTAGTTGTTGACGATGTAGGGCCAGATCAGGTCCTTCGGGCGCAGCAGATTGAACACGGTGGCCATGCGCGAGCCGTCGAGATAGCCGCGCTCCGCCATCATCTCCTCCAGCGCCTTGAGCTGCGTATCGTCGATGAACAGCATCAGGTCGCCGGCGTTGGTGAAGTCGACCTGGGCGGCGAAGAACGTGGCGGAGGCGAACGGCTCCTCGCCGCGGGCGGCAAGGTAGGCGAGCGTCGTGCCGAGCAGCGTGCCGCCGACGCAGTAGCCGACGACGTTGACCTTGTCGGTGCCCGTCTCGCGCTTCACGGCATCCGTGGCGGCGAGCAGGCCCTCGGTCATGTAGTCCTCGAAGGTCTTGTGCGCGAGCCGCGCATCCGGGTTCACCCACGACACCACGAACACGGTGAAGCCCTTGCCCACCATGTAGCGGATGAACGACTTCGGCGCGGTCAGATCGAGGATGTAGAACTTGTTGATCCAGGGCGGCACGATCAGCAGCGGCCGCTCGTGCACGGCCTCGGTCGACGGCGCATACTGGATGAGCTGGAGGAGCTCGTTCTGGAAGATGACCTTGCCGGGCGCGGTGGCGACGTTGCGGCCGACCTCGAAGGCTCCCACGTCGGTCTGCGAGATATGGATCAGGTCGCCGGAGCCTTCGATGTCGTGCGCGAGGTTGGCCATGCCCTGCACGAGATTCTGGCCGCTGGAGGCGAGCGTCTCGCGCAGCACCTCGGGGTTGGTGACGGGGAAGTTGGAGGGTGACAGCGCGCTCGCCAGCTGCTTGATGTAGAAGGCGGCCCGCTGGCGCGTGCGCTCGTCGAGCCCTTCGGTCTTGTCGAGCACCTCGTCGAGCCAGCGCGTGGTGATGAGATAGGCCTGCTTCCAGAAATCGAAATAGGGATTGCGCTCCCAGTCCGGGTCCTTGAAGCGATTGTCGCCGGGCTCCGGCTCGGCGACGGGCGGGACCTCGGCGCCGAGCATGCGCTGCGCCGTTGCGCCTGCAAGCAGCATCAAGTCACGCACCAGCGCACTGTTGGTGGCGGCGAGCTTGGCCGGGTCTTTCAGCCAGGACTGCGTGATCTCGCCGAAGAGCTTGGCGGCATCGGTCATGTCGCTGGCGGTGCTGAAGGGCCCCGCCTTGCCGTCCGCGCGCTCGAGGAAGCCGGCCATGACCTTGCCGCCTTCCTCCATCAGCCGCAGCATATTGCGGCTGAATTCCTCCGGATCGGCGACCCGGTAGGCGCCAAAATCGACCTCCGCCGGCATCGGCGTCCTGGTCTGGGGAGCTTTCCTCTGCATCGATCCCTCGAAGCGAAAGGCGAAAGTACTGAGCCTCCGCGGCGGTTCCTGTGCCCTATTTAGTACTTGTGCCGCACTCTAGTGTCCCGATCGCGAAGTTCGTAGGACCTCGCGGCAGGGGGTTGAACGAACTTCGCGATCGCAAGGACACTAGCAAAATCATTGATTCTAGTGTGATGATCGAGAAATTCGCTCCTAACCATGCCGCAAGCAACGGCGAATTTCTCGATCATCACACTAGCGCAAAAATAGCTAAGACCAGATGCCTAAAGAAGGAAGAATCTGCTAGCTCTTATCTACCGATGGCGTGCACTTGGCCACAAATCAGTGGTATTTCTGCTGGGTGATCGCGAGGTTTCGACACGCATGCAGGCCCGCTGGATTTACACACTGGCCCTCATCGGCATGGCCGGGCACCTTGCCGGGTGCTCGGATGCCTTGCCTCTCTCGCAACTACCCGATCTTGCCAAACTGCCCGAGAAAGTGCTGAACAGGGATGAGCAGAGCGGCAAAGTCAACGAGATGATCGAGAAGCGCGACAGGCACGAGGCCGAAGCAGCCAGGGAGATCGAGCGAGGTAAGTGAACCTCGTCCGCATCTCCCGCCGAAAGCCCGTCTCGCCGTCCGAATCAGTCTCAACGTCCAGGTTTTCCCAGTGATCGAAGAATTCCATCGCGTCAAGCGCCTGCCGCCCTACGTGTTTGCCGAGGTCAATCGCCTCAAGGCAGCCGCGCGCGCCGGCGGCGCCGACATCATCGACCTCGGCATGGGCAACCCGGACATGCCCACGCCCCAGCACATCGTCGACAAGCTGGTGGAGACGGTGGCCAAGCCCAGGACCAATCGCTATTCGGCGTCCAAGGGCATTCCGGGCCTGAGGCGTGCGCAGGCCGCCTACTACGCGCGCCGCTTCGGCGTGAAGCTCAATCCCGAGACGCAGGTCGTCGCCACGCTGGGCTCCAAGGAGGGCTTCGCCAACATGGCGCAGGCGATCAGCGCGCCCGGCGACGTGATCCTGGTGCCGAGCCCCACCTACCCGATCCACGAGTTCGGCTTCATCATATCGGGCGCCGCCATCCGCCACATCCCGACCGTGGCGGTGGACGGCCGGCCCTACTCCGGCGATCCCGAGACCGAGTTCCTGCGCGGCGTGGAGCGGGCGGTGAAGCATTCGATCCCGCGGCCGCTCGCCGTCGTGCTCAGCTACCCCTCCAATCCGACGGCCATGACGGTCGGGCTCGACTTCTATACGGAGGCCGTGCAACTCGCCAAGAAGCTCGACCTGATCATCCTGTCCGACCTTGCCTACGCGGAGATCTACTTCGACAACAACCCGCCGCCCAGCGTGCTGCAGGTGCCGGGCGCCATCGACATCACGGTCGAGTTCACCTCGCTGTCCAAGACCTACGCCATGCCCGGCTGGCGCATGGGCTTCGCCGTCGGCAACGAGCGGCTGATTTCGGCCCTGGCGCGGGTCAAGTCCTATCTCGACTACGGCGCCTTCACACCCGTGCAGGTTGCGGCGGCCGCGGCCCTCAATGGCCCCCAGGATTGCGTCGATGAGATCCGCAAGATCTACAAGGGCCGCAGGGACTGCCTGGTCGAGAGCTTCGCGCGCGCAGGCTGGAAAATTCCGCCGCCGCCGGCATCCATGTTCGCCTGGGCGCCGATCCAGGAGGCTTTCCGCGAGGTGGGGTCGGTGGAGTTCTCCAAGCTGCTGGTGGAGAAGGCGGACGTGGCGGTGTCGCCCGGCCTCGGCTTCGGCGAGTACGGCGAGGGCTTCGTGCGCATCGCGCTGGTCGAGAACGAGCACCGCATCCGCCAGGCTGCGCGCAACATCAAGAAGTTCCTCGCCCAGTCGCGCCACACCATGCACAACGTGATCCCGATGGCGCAGAAGGCATCGCGCTGAGCGTTTCAGCGGTTGGCGAGAACGCTGAGACCCTTGGCCTCGATCAGCCGCTCGTCTGCGGTGACGAGCGTCGCCCCGAGCAGTCGGCAGGTGGCGGCGATGAACCGATCGGCCGGGTCCCAGTGAGGCAGGCGCAGACGCTGGCTTTCGATGGCAACATCATGAGTGACGGGTGCCTCGCGCAGTGGCGCTCGCTGCAGGGCCTCCGTCAGCCACTCATGGACATCGCCGGCGACTTTCAGCCGACCCTTGCGCACCAGCGTCAAGAACTCCCAGACGCTCACCGGTGACAGCCACAACTCATGGTCGGCGTCGCCGATGGCCGCAAATACGCGCGGCGAAAGCTGTCCGGGGTCGACCAGGCTCCAAAGCCAGATGTGTGTATCGAGCAAGAGCTTCATTCCCGAAGCGCTTCCCAGGCGTCCTCGGGCTCAGCGGGCTCGGTGACTATGTCGCCGACGATCTCGATTGTGCCCTGCATCGAGCCCAGCCAACTGGTCGCAGGCTGCGGCGGTGGCTTGATCTCGGCCACCGGGACGCCGCGCCGCGTCACGAGCACAGGCTCGCGCGTCCGGCGCACGCGCTCCAGTACAGAAAGGCAGGTTGCTTTGAACTTGCCGATCGCAATCGTCTCCATGCGCGTTGTATTACCATAGTCACTGACCATGGTCAAATCGCGCCGGGTCCAGGGAACTAAAGGGGCTCTCAGCGCAACCCCTCTGCGCATCACCGCACCCAGAGGTCGGGCAGCTGATCGGCGAGCCACTTGGCAAGGGCGGCATTGACCGCCGCCGGCTTCTCCTGCGCCATCCAATGCCCCGACTGCACGACGACCTCGGTGAGGTTGGCACAGTGCGCCCGCATCGGCTCCGCCAGGCGGGAGACCATCGTCTCGCACGTGTAGTCGAAGTCGCCGTGGAGAAAGAGCGCGGGCAGCCGCAGCTTTCCTCCGTCGGTGGCCTTCCTGGCGAATTCCATGTTGCGTTGGTGGTTCATGTACCAGGAGTCGGGCCCGAAGAAGCCATTGGCTCGGAGCGCGCCGACATACTCGTCGAGGTCCTCTTCCGCCAGCACGTCGAGATCGATCGGCAGGTCTGGAGCCCTGTCGGCGCCCCCGAACCGTCCCCCATCCTTTCGCACGCATGCGGTGCGGGCGGGCTTCCTCTTGCCCTCAGGCCTGCCCTTGCGAAAGAGGGCCTTCACGGTATTGCGGGCGTCGGCCTCGAACGTCTTGCGAGCTTTCTCGAAATTCTCCTCGTAGAACAGCTGGTGTTCCCACTGCCCTGCCGGAAATTCCGCTTCTGGGTAAGTCGATCGATCGACGAGCGGAACAAGATCCTGGGGCGAGAAGCCGCTCGGAAAATAAGGCACACAAAGATTGGCGACGGCGAAGCACTTGTCCGGATGGTGGCTCGCCATGCTCCATACGACGGGGCTGCCCCAGTCGTGCCCGACCCAGACCGCCTTTTCGCGGCCGAGCGCATGCAGGAGTTCGACCATGTCGTCGACGGCATACTCGAGCGCATAATCCTCGTGCCGCTTGTAG
>DATEVP010000074.1:0-2376 GCA_035258465.1 Hyphomicrobiaceae bacterium | reverse complement strand
GGGACGCCGCCACCCTGCAGAAACGCAAAGAGAATCTGGAAGCGGAGATCGCCCGCCAAAGCAAGGGAACCAAGGCCCTGCAGCGGTTCCGCGCGAGCAGCCTCCGCCAGAACCAGGAAAAGCTCCTCGACGTTCTGTTCGCGATCGAGTGCCTACCCAAGCCCGAGCAGGTCGCCCAGGTGCCGCAGTTCGGGGCCACCCGCTCGATCGCCAAGCCATCGTCGGCCAAGAACGTGATCGAGGTCACGACTTACTATGCGACCAATCGCAAGCCGACCGGGAATGCCGAACCGGTAAAGTTCTATGGCGCGGACCTGGACGGCAAGCTCCAATACGGCCGTGCGGTCGTGACGATTCCGCTCTTGCACACGCCTGGTGTGGTAGAAACGCCGAGCCTTTGGAAGCTCGAGCGTGAGCCCGATCCAAACAAGCATTTCACGCTCAAGTCCGTCACGCCGCTCGATATCGACGCCGCTCGCAGGGAGCTGGCAGACAACCTGCAAGGTTCCAAATCCAAGTCGCTGTTCCTGTTCGTCCATGGATACAACGTGAGCCTGGCGCACGCCGCGATGCGAACGGCGCAGATGACCCACGACCTCAAGTTCCAAGGCCTGGCATTCTTCTACAGCTGGCCGTCGGCAGGCCAAATCCGCGGCTACTGGCAGGACGAGGAGGCCGCGCGACTGTCCGAAATGGTATTCGAGCAGCTGCTCGAGGACCTGTCGCAGCTCCCGATCGATGGCATCTATCTGGTCGCGCACAGCATGGGCAGCCGCATTGTCGGCCATGCCCTGCAGAGCCGGATGGACAAGGGCAAGGAGACCAAGAACCTTCGCGAGCTGCTGCTGGCCGCCCCTGACATCAATGCTGAAATCTTCCGCACGATCATCGCGCCGAAGCTCTCCGCCATGCAGGGCACGCGCACGACGATCTACGCCTCGTCGTCCGACATGGCGTTGAAAGCATCCAACGTCGTGCACGGGTTCAGGCGGGTCGGCGAAACGGCCGGCGGTGTCTTCACCTTTCCCAGGCTCGAAACCGTCGACGCCAGCGGAGCTTCCCACCTGAGCAAGGGCCTTGGCCACTTCTATGTCGTGGACAGCTCGGCGGTCATCAGGGACATGCAGACCATCATTCTGCGCGGCGTGTCGGCGAAGCTGCGCGGCCTGAAAGAGATCGGCGCCCAACCGGCACCCTATTGGCAACTGCCCGACGCGGGCGGCGATGCCGCTTCGCGGCAAGCTCCTCGCTGAACGGCCGCCCCATTGGCTCTTCCTTGGGCCGTTGCTGTCGAGCGGTGCCGCCTACGCGGCGCTGGCGGCGATTGGCTCACGGCTTGTAGGGGCCCGAGAGCGCCAGATAGGCGATGAGGTCGGCGCGCTCCTGCTCGTCGCGCAGCGGCGGCGCGCCCATGCTCGTGCCCGGCACGACGTCTTCCGGATCGGCAATATAGCGGTCGAGGGTTGCCGCGTCCCACACCAGGCCTGCCGCTCCCTTCTTTCGCATGGCATCGGAATATTCAAATCCGGGGACCTTCGCGGCCGGGCGACCCATGATCCGATAAAGGCTCGGACCCTGCAGCTTTGCTGTCTCGGCGGGGTCGACCGAATGGCAGGAATAGCAGCGCTGGAACGTTCGCTTGCCGCGCACGGCATCACCCGCCGCGGCGGCGGACGCGGCAGCGGCAAGCAGCAGGATCAGCGCACCAGCGAGGCGGCGGGCGAGCGCGGCTCCGGCTCCGGTCGAAAGCTCAGTTGGTCCTTGCCGCATGCTTGATGACGCGGATGCGCTCGGTGCCCGATTCGGCGATCCAGGTCTCGCCCTTGCGGCCGAGCATCTGGCGCACGTTGGAGTTGGGCCGATCGCTTGGATAGCTCGCGAACTTCTCGGTGTCGGGATCGAAACGGAGAATCGCGTTCGCCGCCCAATCCGCCAGCCACACCTTGTCATCGGGATCGACCCAGACCGCGTAAGCGCGCGGGCTGGCGCCCGGCAGCTTCCATTGCTTCCAGCTCTTGGCGGCCGGATCGTATACGCTGACGTTGCCGGAGTTCCACTCGCTGATCCACAGCCGCCCCTTCGAGTCCGACCACACGCGGCGGGCGCCCTGAGCCTTGGTCGGCGGCTCGTAGACGGTTGCTGCGCCGGTCTCCAGGTCGACATTGGCAAGATAGCTGCCCGCCAGCGATACGAACCAGATGTCGCCCTTGGGCGTGCCGGTGATGCCGTAGGGCCCGCGTCCCTTCGGCGCGTCCCAGACCTTCATGTCGCCCGTCTTCGGGTCGAGCCGGCCATAGATGCCGTTCTGGCCCGTGAACCAGATGCGGCCCCGGCCGTCGAAGGCGGCCGTGTTGAGATTGGTATAGGGCATGCGCT
>DATEVP010000073.1:0-4205 GCA_035258465.1 Hyphomicrobiaceae bacterium | reverse complement strand
CGGGCTCATCGCGCTTCACACGGCCTGGCAGACTGCGAGGCAGTCCCGATGAGGAAACCACCGACTGGAGAGCCGTATGCGGGAAAACCGCCCGTACGGTTCGGAGGGCGGGGAGGACAACAGTCCTTCCCGACCCCTATCGGGCGCCCCTCAACCGCCGCCCTCGCGCTCCTTGGCGATCTCGGCGATGCGCCGGTCGAGGTAGGTGCCGACCGTCTTCATCAGGTCCTCCATGCGGTCCTGGAAGAAGTGGTTGGCGTTGGGCACCACCGCGTGCTCGATCTTGACGCCCTTCTGCACCTTGGTCTTGGCCGCGAGCTCGCCCACCGCGGTCGAGGGCACCACGCGGTCCTTGTCGCCGTTGATCATCAGGCCCGAGGAGGGACACGGGGCGAGGAACGAGAAGTCGTAGAGGTTGGCGGGCGGCGCCACGCAGATGAAGCCGTCGATCTCCGGCCGGCGCATCAAGAGCTGCATGGCGATCCAGGTGCCGAACGAGACGCCGGCGATCCAGCACGAGGGCGAATCCGGCTTCTGCAGCTGCAGCCAGTCGAGCGCGGAAGCCGCATCCGCGAGCTCGCCCGGCCCGTTGTCGAAGTAGCCCTGGCTGCGCCCCACGCCGCGGAAGTTGAAGCGCAGCACCGAGAACCCGCGCTCCACGAACAGGTAGTAGAGGTGATAGACCACCTGGTTGTTCATGGTCCCGCCGAACTGCGGGTGCGGATGCAGGATGAGCGCGATGGGGCTCGAGGTGCTGGTCTCGTGGTGGTAGCGCGCTTCCAGACGGCCGGCCGGCCCGTTGATGATCAGCTCAGGCATGCTTGGCAACGCTCTCGATTGATCTGATTAACGTTTCTCCCCGTGTGGGCACCGTCGCGCCGTGCACAGGGCGGGAAGAGCCGCAAATATACTTGACTTGCGTGCTCGGAATTTCCATATATCCGTAGAGTTTAGAACAGTTCGAAAGAGCCTCGCGAGGGCATGTCCCTCACACGTGAACCATTCCGGGCGGTGTCATAGCACGCCTTGGGGTGTCGAATGCAAGCGCCGCGTGCGGGGCGCGGTTGGTTGCAGCGTCGTATCGGTTGGAGCAGCATCGTGGAGTTGAACACCAGGGGCCGGTATGCGGTGACGGCGATGGCCGATCTCGCCAAATTTGGCGCGGACAGCGCGCAGTCGCTCCCAGCCATCGCCGAGCGCCAGCAGACCTCGCTGGCCTACCTCGAGCAGCTGTTCCTCAAGCTGCGGCGTGCTGGGCTCGTCGAGAGTGCGCGCGGGCGCACCGGCGGCTATCGCCTCAGCCGGCCGGCAAGCGAGATCAGCGTGGCCGACATCATGGGCGCGGTCGAAGAGGACATGCGCATGACCCGCTGCAGCGGCGAGGTGGAAAAGCCCTGCATGGCGGGGCGTCGCTGTCTCACGCACGGGCTTTGGGATGCTCTGGGCGACCAGATCGCCACGTTCCTCGAGAGCGTCACGCTGCAGGAGGTCATCGACGGCATCCCGCCGGGCAAGCGCGCCATGCGCGCCGCCGGCATACAGTTGGGCCTGATCGCCGAATGAACGCCGGGCGCACATATCTCGATTGGAACGCCACCGCGCCGCTGCGCCCCGAGGCGCGCGCTGGCGTCATGGCCGCGCTCGATCTCGTCGGCAATCCGTCCTCGCCCCATGCCGAAGGGCGCCGCGCCCGCGCCGTCGTCGAGGATGCGCGCGAGAGCGTCGCGAGTCTCGTTGGCGCCAGACCGTCCGAGGTGGTGTTCACCAGCGGCGGCGCCGAGTCCAACAACGCTGTCTTCGCTGGCGGTTGGGAGACGGTTTTCGTCGCCGGCATCGAGCACGACTCCGTGCTGGCGCCGGCGCGCGCCAGCGGGGCGCGGATCATCGAGTTGCCCGTCGCAAGCACCGGCGTCGTGCCAGCCGATCGCGCCGCCGACCTCATGCGGGGCGCGCACGAGCCAGGCCCCGCGCTCCTGTCGCTACAGCTTGCTAACAACGAGACCGGCGTTCTGCAACCCGTGTCCGCCATCGCCGCGCTGGCGCGGGAGCATGGGCTCCTCGTGCACACCGATGCCGTTCAGGCCGTCGGCCGCGTGCCCGTCGACATGCGGTCGTTGGGTGTGGATTTTCTCACGCTGTCGGCCCACAAGATCGGCGGCCCGAAGGGCATCGGCGCCCTCGTCATCCGCGACGGCGCGAGCCTGCCGGCCTTGATCCGCGGCGGGGGCCAGGAACGGCGCCGCCGCGCCGGCACCGAGGCCGTTGCCGCCATCGCCGGGTTCGGCGCCGCCGCGCAGGCCGCGCAGCGCGACCTTGCCGGCATGGCGCGGGTGCGGGCCCTGCGCGAGCAGCTCGAAGCCGAGGTGCTGGGCCTCGCGCCCGACGCCGTCATCGTTGCCGCGGAAGCCGACCGCCTGCCCAACACGTCGAGCATCGCGCTCGCCGGGACGGCGGCCGAGACGCTGGTCATCGCGCTCGACCTGGCGGGCATCGCCGTCAGCGCCGGTGCCGCCTGCTCGTCGGGCAAGGTCGGCGCGAGCCATGTGCTGGAGGCGATGGGCGTTGCGCCGGGCATCGCCCGCGCCGCCATCCGCGTCAGCTTGGGGTGGAGTTCAAGAGAAGCCGACGTTGCAGCCTTTGTCGAGGCATGGGCGCGCGTGGCGGCGCGGCGGCGCGAACGCGCGGTCGCGTAAGGACCATGAGAGGGTAGAGAGAAGCTAATGGCGGCAGTTCAGCAGACGATCGACCAGGTCAAGCGGATCGACGTCGACCAGTACAAGTACGGCTTCGAGACCACGATCGAGAGCGTCCGGGCGCCCAAGGGCCTCGACGAGAGTACCGTTGCCTTCATCTCAAAGAAGAAGGGCGAGCCGGGCTGGATGCTCGAGTGGCGGCTGGAGGCCTTCCGCCGTTGGAAGACGATGACGGAACCGACCTGGGCCAATGTCCGCTATCCCAAGATCGACTTCCAGAACCTCTATTACTATTCCGCGCCCAAGTCGACGGAGGGGCCCAAGAGCCTCGCCGACGTCGATCCCGAGCTTCTGCGCACCTACGAGAAGCTTGGCATCCCCCTCAGGGAGCGCGCGATCCTGGCTGGCGTGAAAGACACGCGGGTCGCGGTCGACGCCGTGTTCGACAGCGTGTCCGTCGTCACCACCTTCAAGGCGGAGCTGGCCAAGGCCGGCGTGATCTTCTGCTCGATCTCGGAAGCCCTGCGCGAGCACCCCGACCTGGTGAAGAAATACCTGGGCTCGGTGGTGCCGCAGTCCGACAACTTCTACGCCGCGCTCAACTCGGCGGTGTTCTCGGACGGCTCGTTCGTCTACGTGCCGCCGGGCGTGCGCTGCCCGATGGAGCTCTCCACCTACTTCCGCATCAACGAGAAAGAGACCGGCCAGTTCGAGCGCACGCTCATCATCGCCGACAAGGGCGCCTACGTCTCGTATCTGGAAGGCTGCACGGCGCCGATGCGCGACGAGCACCAGCTGCACGCCGCCGTGGTCGAGCTGATCGCGCTCGACGACGCCGAGATCAAGTATTCGACCGTGCAGAACTGGTACCCCGGCGACAAGGAGGGCAGGGGCGGCATCTACAATTTCGTCACCAAGCGGGGCGACTGCCGCGGCCGCAACTCCAAGATCTCCTGGACGCAGGTGGAGACCGGCTCGGCCATCACCTGGAAGTACCCGAGCTGCATCCTGCGCGGCGACAACTCGCGCGGCGAGTTCTACTCGATCGCCGTCTCCAACGGCTACCAGCAGGTCGACAGCGGCACCAAGATGATCCACCTCGGCAAGAACTCGTCGAGCCGCATCATCTCCAAGGGCATCGCCGCCGGCCATTCGCAGAACACCTACCGCGGCCTCGTCTCGGCGCACCGCAAGGCCAGCAATGCGCGCAACTTCACCAACTGCGATTCTCTCCTGATTGGAGACAAGTGCGGCGCCCACACCGTGCCTTACATCGAGGCCAAGAACGCGTCGGCGCACTTCGAGCACGAGGCCACCACGTCGAAGATCTCCGACGACAAGCTGTTCTATTGCCGGCAACGGGGGTTGTCGGCGGAAGAGGCCGTGGCGCTGATCGTCAACGGCTTCGTGCGCGACGTGCTGCAGCACTTGCCGATGGAATTCATGGCCGAGACGCAGAAGCTGATCGGCGTGTCGCTCGAGGGCTCGGTCGGATGACGCGGTTGCCCCATA
>DATEVP010000072.1:0-8667 GCA_035258465.1 Hyphomicrobiaceae bacterium | reverse complement strand
GTGAGCATCGGCCCGCCGCGCGGCTGCGAGAGGTCGCCGACGAGCAGGCCGGGCCAGCCGTCGTGCTTCTTGGCGTCGGTGGCGAGCTTTTCAACGAGCGCGATCAGCTCCGGGTGGCCCCAGTTGCGGTTGCGGGAGAGGCGCATGGCCTGCCAGGCCGGCCCGTCGACGGCGAGGGATGCGGCTCCGGCGAGGCATCCCTTGGCATAGAAGCCGATCGCGCGTGCAGCCATGGGAGCGGGGGATTTCGCCGCCCCGAACAGGGCCTTGGCCGGCGGACCGGCAGGCTTGGCGACTTTGGCGACCTTCTTCTTGGGGGTCTTCTTGACGTGCTTCTTTTCCGGAACCGGCGTCGAATCCTGGGCCAGCGCGACGGGCAAGGTTAGCGCCAGTGCAAGCGCGCACATCAGGCCGGCTGGACGCATCCCCCCTTCCTTCGCATGGCGTGTGGCGGCGGTTCTCGACACGTACCCAGTCTAGCGCGATCGCCGGCCGGATCGAAAGCGGCGCCTGCGACGCCGGAAAAGGCTCAGCCCCGCAGCGCTTTGATCGCAGCAGCTGCGGCGCCCACCGCCAGCAGCAGCGACATCACCACGTTCCAGCCGGCGAAGGAGAGGGCCATGAACGTCCAGGGCGCCTCGTCGCAGCGTGCCACGCGGATCTTTTCCAGCTGCTTGAGCAGATTGCCGCCACCCGTGCCGAGAGGCTTCGGGGTCGCCGCGCAGGTGTCGGGGCCTGCCCAATATTTCCATTCGACGCCGGCGTGGTAGGTGCCGAGGCCGGCGTTGACGAGAAAACCGAGCGCAACGACGAGGAACACCAGGGCCGCCAAGCCGGCGCGCTGCGCGGCAACCAGCACCAGGGCCAGGAACAGCGCCGGCATGGCCGCGTAATAGGCATAGCGCTGCTGCAGGCAGAGCGGGCAGGGATCGTAGTGGCCGATATACTCGAAGGCGAGCGCCAGCAGGATGACGGCCGTCGCGGCGATCAGCACGGTCCAGCCCATGCGATAAGCCGGCGATCGCAGCGGATCTGAATAGCTCAGCAGCATATAAACCCTTGAGGCCTTCAAAACACGTACCTTATCGCAACGAAGCCGCCCACCAGCAGAACGACGAATAGGGTCGTCACCAGGCTGAGGCGGCGCTCGATGAAGTCGCGGATGGGTGGGCCGAACCAGAACAGCAGCGCGGCGACGAGATAGAAGCGCATGGCGCGTGCCACAATGCTCGCCAGGATGAAGGGGACGATGCTCATCTTGAAGAAGCCGGCGGAGATGGTGAGCACCTTGTAGGGGAAGGGCGTCCAGCCCTTGGCGATCAGGATCCAGGGGCCCCAGGCGTTGAACAGGTCGGCGGTGTCCTGCACTTTTTGGCCGTAGCCGTAGAATTTGAGGATCGGCTCGCCGATGTACTCGAACAGGTAATAGCCGATGGCATAGCCGGCGATCCCGCCGATAACGGAGCCGACCGTGCAGACGGTGGCATAAGCCCAGGCCTTGGCGCGGTTCGCCAGCACCATGGGCACCAGCATCACGTCCGGCGGAATGGGAAACACCGAGCTTTCTACGAACGCGATTCCGAAGAGCGCGTGCGGGGCCTTGTCGTTGCCCGCCAGGCGCATCATCCAGTCGTAGAGGCGTCGCATCATGGGACGTGCCTAAACGACCGCTGGTGCCCTGTCGATGGGATTAGAGAGGCGCTCTAGGCCTCAACCAGCCCGAGAGCGAGCTGGACGGGCTTGAACGAGCGGCGATGGTGCGGCGTGATGCCGTACTTGGCGATTGCGGCATGATGCTCGCGGGTGCCGTAGCCCTTGTGGCGGTCGAAGCCGTAGTTGGGATAGGCGCGGGCGATCTCCGCCATCATGGCGTCGCGCACGACCTTGGCGACGATCGATGCCGCGGCAATCGAGAGGCACTTGGCGTCGCCCTGCACGATGCAGCGCGTGGCGCAGGCAAGGACCGGCGGCCTGTTGCCGTCGATGAGCGCAAGCCTGGGTCCACGCGTCAGGCGCGCCACCGCTTCCGTCATCGCCCAAAGCGAGGCGTTGAGGATGTTGTCGGCGTCGATGCGGTCGACCTCGGCGACGCCGATGCCGACCTCGGCCGTGGCGACGATCGCCTGATAGACGGAGCGGCGAGTCTCGACGTCGAGCGCTTTGGAGTCGGCAATTCCCTCTGGAATGTTATGCCGGTCCAGCACGACGGCCGCCGCCACCACCGGCCCCGCCAACGGGCCGCGGCCGGCCTCGTCGACGCCGGCAATGGGGCCGCCGCCAAGCTCGAGCTCGATTGCTTCCAGCTCGAAAGTCGCCTTCATGGCGCGAATCACTTTTCCCCGTTTAGGGGAGCTTCGCGTCAGGGAGGGGCGGTGTCAAAGGCGAGGAATGGCCCCACCCCCGCCGACGGGTGGTATTCGCGCTACTTGGCGGCGGCACGCGCAAGGATGGCTTTGGATGCAACGAGCGCTTGATGGGCCCAATCCTCCGGGCTGCCGGCCAGCGCGCGTTTCTCGTTCGGAATTTCGACGCTGATAGGCAGGTCTCCTGGAAGCGCCGCGAACAAGCCGGCGATGTCGATGCCACCCTCGCCGGGCAGGAGGCGCTCGCAGCGGGCGGTGTGGATCAGGCCGTCCACAGTCGCCGGAACCTCGCCGGGGGCGTCGCAGATCTGTGCGTAGTGCAGGCACCCCCTAGGAATTGCGGCGATGTCGGCAAAGGTCGTCGCTGAGCGGCCGAAATGCAAGGCATCGACCAGAACCCCGCCATTCGGCTGCCTGGCGGCGCCAACGACGCGCAACGCCGTGCGCGCGTCGGGCACCTTGGTCCAGGGCATGAACTCCAGATCGGCGCTGAGCCCGAACGGCGCCGACGCCTCGCAAAGGGCTGCAAACGAATGCGTGAGGCGGGTTTCGTCCGGATCGTCGCCCGCAACGAGCATGGCCCTCGCTCCGAGTCGCGCTCCGACTTCGAAGAACGGCAAGAGGTTGTTCGCCCGGAACGTGGCATCGAGGCGAATGATCTCCAGATCGAATACGCCCACGCCAGTGTCACGCATGCGTGACAGAACATCTTGGAGCCCGCGGGCATCCTGCATCAAGGGATAGGCGATGCTTCCGGGCGAAGACGGCAGCAGGCGCAGGCCCACTTGCTGATAACCGGTGCGGGCTGCGATGGTGACGAGCTCCGGAGGCGCCACATGCAGCAAGGTCAGATGGGCGAGAGAGAAGATCCGCGGCACCGATGCCTCCTTGCGGTCTGCGCGAGCGCAATCTGTCGCGCCAGTATTTGGCACAACTTGGCCCGTCAGTGGTCGCTTCGCTGAGGTCCTCAGAGAAGGGGCAGCTGGCCGCCTTGGGCAACCGGGCGCTGGAACAGGTCTGTGCGCAATCTGGAATTGCGCTCGTTGAGGCCTAAGCGCTTCACAGCCAAGCGGAATCTGGCGCCGATCTGCTCGGCGTAGGGCCCCTGGCCGCGCTGGCGGACGCGCCATTCGGGCGTGTAGTCCTTGCCGCCGTGCATAGAGCGCAGGATGTTGATGACGCGCTGGGCCCGGTCGGGAAACTCGGTCTTGAGCCACTCGCGGATCAGATCTTTCAGCTCATGCGGCAGGCGCAGCAGCACGTAGCCTGCCTCCGTGGCCCCCGCCTCGCGCGCAACTTGGAGAATCTGCTCGATCTCGCTGTCGTTGAGCGCGGGGATGATGGGCGCCACCATGACCGCGACCGGCACGCCGGCTCGAGCGAGCGCCTCGATGGCCTCGATGCGCCTCGCAGGCGTTGCCGCCCTCGGCTCCATCTTGCGCGCGATCCCGCGGTCGAGCGTCGTCACCGAGATCGCCACCTTGGCGAGCCCGCGGGCCGCCATGCGCGCCAGGATGTCGACATCGCGCACGACGAGCGCCGACTTGGTGACGATGCCGACCGGATGGCTGGTGCGGTCCAGAACCTCCAGCACCGACCGGGTGATGCGGTGCTCGCGCTCGATCGGCTGATAAGGATCGGTCACGGCGCCGAGCGCGATGAACTTCGGCACATAGCGCGGGTTGGCAAGCTCGCGCTCGAGCAGCTCGGCGGCATTCACTTTGGCGTAGAGCTTGGTCTCGAAGTCGAGGCCGGCGGAATGGCCGAGGTAGCAGTGGGTCGGCCGCGCATAGCAATAAATGCACCCGTGCTCGCAGCCGCGATAAGGGTTGATGGACTGCTCGAAGCCGATGTCGGGGCTGTCGTTGGTGGCAATGATGCTCTTGGCCGTCTCGAGCCGCACCTCGGTCTTGAACGGCTCGAGTTCAGCCAAGCTCTCCCAGCCGTCGTCGAACGCCTCCCGCAGCTCGGTCTCGAAGCGCCCGACCCGATTGGAGCGGGCGCCTCTGCCTCGGCGCAGCTCCTTGTCGACGAGGTCGCGGTCGTCCGTCATTTCATCCAGCTCCCGGCCAACCCAGCCGCTTTGCATTCCGAAACTATAATCCGCCGGCCAGAACATATCAAGAACAAGTAGGTTTGCCGGGATGGCGCCGGTCCCTGTAGGTTGGTCGCTTGACACCTGCGCGGCGTTGTTCAGCGTCCCATGATTTCCGTCGTCATCCCGACCTTGAATGCCGAGGCGACCCTGGGCGCAACGCTCGCCGCGCTCGTGCCGGCGGCGGTCGACGGTCTCGTGCGGGAGGTGATCGTCGTCGACGGCGGCTCGGCTGACCGAACCAAGGAGATCGTGGACCAGGCCGGCGCCCAGCTCCTTGGGGAGCGGGCCGAGCGCGGCCGCCAGCTCGCCGCCGGAGCAGCCAAGGCGCGCTTTCCCTGGCTCCTGTTTCTGCATGCGGACACGGTCTTGGAGCCGGGTTGGGAGCGCGAGACGTCACGCTTCATGGAGCGCATCGACACCGGCGACCATCCGCCCTCGGCAGCGGCCTTCCGATTTGCTCTCGACGACCAGGGCCCCAAGCCGCGCCTGCTCGAGCGCTTGGTTGCGCTGCGGTGCCGGCTGCTGCGCCTGCCCTACGGCGACCAGGGCCTGCTGTTGCCCAAGTCGCTCTACGAGGAGATCGGCGGTTTCAGCCCGCTGCCCCTGATGGAGGATGTCGACCTGGTGCGCCGTCTCGGCCGTCGCCGGACTGTCATGCTGCGGTCGCGCGCCGTGACCAGTGCGGATCGGTTCCGGCGGGAGGGCTACCTGCGCCGCTCCGGTCGCAACCTGGCGTGCCTTGCCCTCTACGCGCTGCGGGTGCCCACGCCCGTGATCCGGCGCATCTATGGGTGAGGCGGCCGGGAAACGGCAGCCATCAAATATCCGTGAGACGGGAACGTTCAAGGCCGCCTGTCGTCTAAACATGCGCGGGCATTGGTCCATTGCATACCAGCCGATAACACAGAGAACACAGGGAGAGAGTCCATGTCACAGCTTACACGTCGCAGCGTGCTCGTCGGCACCGCAGCGGCAACCGCAACCGTGCTGAGCCCAGCTGTGAGGCCATCGCCGGCGAGTGCCGCAGCGCCGCTTTCCGGCAAGCAGGCGCCGGGCTGGTATCGCTACAAGGTCGGCAGCTTTGAAGTCACGGTCGTCACCGATGGCGTGCGTCCCACGCCGCTGGCCGACAACTTCATAAGCAACCAGCAGAAGGATGTCGTGAGCGGTGGGCTTGCATCGGTGTACGTGGGAATAGACAAGGAAAAGCCCGTGTACCCGTTCACGCCCATCGTCGTGAACACGGGTGCCAAGCTGGTGGTGATGGACACCGGCCTCGGTCTGAGCGTTTACGAGCAGAGCAAGGGCGCCATGGGTCAGTTCCACGCCAATCTTGCGGCTGCCGGCATCGACGCGAAGACGGTCGATACCGTGATCATTTCGCACTTCCATGGCGACCACATCAACGGTCTCCTCGGCGCCAATGGCAAGCTGGCGTTCCCGAACGCAGAAGTGATGGTGCCAAAGTCCGAATGGGACTATTGGCTGGACGACGGCAATGCGAGCCGCGCACCCGAGGGGCTCGTGAAGTCCACCCACGGCAACGTGCGGCGTGTATTCGGTGCGCTGGATCGCAAGGTGACGCCATACGAGGCGGGCAAGGAAATCGTGCCCGGGATCACTTCAATGTTCACGCCGGGCCACACGCTTGGCCACACCTCGCACATCGTGGCATCCGGCTCCGACCGCGTTCTCGTCCAGGCCGACGTCACCGCAGGTCCTGCGTTGCTGTTCGTGCGCAACCCAGGTTGGCACCCGGGGTTCGATATGGATGGCGCGCTGGCCGAGCAGACGCGTCGCAAGCTTTATGACATGGCGGTCGCCGATAAGATGCTCATCCAGGGCTTCCACTTCCCGTTCCCGGCCGCCGGCTATGCGGAAAAGGACGGTGCAGGCTATCGCCTGGTGCCGATCGCCTGGAACGCCATGCTCTGAGGTGCCGAGCCGGCGCAGGGACCATGACCGGACCGCGCCGCAAGACCGAAGAACAAGGGGCGTCGCGCCGCCGCGCGGCGCCTTTTCGCTGCCGGCTGGTGGTGATGGCGAAGACGCCGGTGGCGGGCGCGGTGAAGACGCGGCTGGCGCGCGAGGTCGGCGTGGCGGAAGCGACGCGCTTTGCGCGGCATGCGGGAGCGGCCCTGCTGGGGCGCATCGGTTTCGACCCGCGCTGGCGGACGATCCTCGCCGTTGCCCCCGACGCGGACGTCACGGGCCGCTGCTGGTCGCCTCGGGTGTCGCGTATCCCCCAAGGCGGGGGCGACCTCGGCACCCGCATGCAGCGCATCTTCGATCGTGTGCCGCCGGGCCCCGTCCTGATCGTCGGCACCGACGTCCCTGGCATCACGCCGCACCATATCGCCCAAGCCTTTCGCCTGCTCGGCCGGCACGATGCCGTGTTCGGACCGGCGGCTGACGGCGGCTATTGGCTGGTCGGATCGAAGCGGCGGCCGAGCGTATTGCCGATCTTTACCGGCGTGCGCTGGTCCAGCCCGCATGCGCTTGCCGACACGCTTGCCAACTTGCGGGGCCGCTCGGTCGGCTTCGTCGCCACGCTCAGCGATGTCGATGATGCGAGCGGGATGGCCCTCACGGCGGCGCATTTCGGAAGGCGCATTCTCCCCCATCACCTGCAGCGCATGAAGGGGCCGCGGTCGAGATGGAAATGGTCGCGGTGGGCCTCGTTGTGCTCCGGGCCCAGCACCACGCGGAAATAGCGGCAGGCGCGGCCGTGCACCGCCTTGAGGAAGCGCGCCTCGGCGCCATTGCCGCGCCAGTGGCTCGCCACGCCGACGCGCCGCCCGTCCGCCAGATTGAAGCCGCCGATGTCGATGGCATTGGCCACGGCGTGCTCGCTGCGCCAATCCACCCACAGCGGATTGCCCCTGATATTGCGGCACGCGTAGGTGCCGAAGCTCTGCACCGATGTTACGCGCTGGCCGAGAATCTCCTGCGCCAGCGGCTGTACGTCGTGCTCGAGCCAGAGCGCCAGCGCCACGGCGGCCTGGCAGCTGACCTTGTCGAAGCTCGCATGCACGCCACCGGCCCGCGACATGCGCACACCGTTGGCCCAACCGCATCCGTTGTGCAACGGGCTGTCGGCGATCGGCTGCGCCTCGATGTGCGGCGCGACCAGCACGCGCCGGCACAGCGCCGGATCGTATCTGAGCGAGGCCAGCCGCCAGTCGACGAACCAGGGATTGGCTTGGGCGAGGTCGATGGCGGGCAGCGGGTTGAGCCAGGGCGGCACGACGCCCTGGCGAAACAGGAGGGCAACGCCTCCGGCGATGAGAAGGATCAGAATAACGCGAAGCACGCGGCCGATGCGTTTGCGGGCTCCAGCGGGTGC
The DNA here is from genome assembly GCA_035258465.1 of Hyphomicrobiaceae bacterium. Classification (GTDB taxonomy): domain Bacteria; phylum Pseudomonadota; class Alphaproteobacteria; order Rhizobiales; family Hyphomicrobiaceae; genus AWTP1-13. Next base: position 860 of record DATEVP010000072.1, on the reverse strand, counting down.
GGGCTTCTGCATACGGGCATCTATAAAGGCCGCCGAGGGCGCGGCCAAGCTGCGCTGCTGGCACGCGGAAGCGCCTCACAAAAACGATGGCGGGACCCTGCGGTCCCCGCCCTAGTTTCGGGAGCGTCTCGTCTCCCGCTGGCAACCGGTTACTGCGCCAACCGCAGGCGCAAGAGGTCCTCGGCGATCTGCCGGAAGGCCTGGCGCAGCTGCTCGCCGCTCTCGGCGCGATAGAAGGTGACCGCCGAGGAGGCACAATCGCGCAGAACGTTCTCGGCCCGGGGATCGTCGAGCTTGAAGCCGATCGAGTAGACCTTGACGTTCTTGTCCTTCATGTTCTGGCACAGCCGATGGGCGACGTCCTGGGAGTCGCGCGCCTGCGCCGACGTGTTGGAGCAGTTGCGGTCGCACTGGCCGCCGAAAGTGTTGTAGACGCCGTCGGTCATGAGCACGACCGCCTTGATGGTCTTCTTGTCGCCGTAGGCCACGGGCCGGCTCGCGACGGGCCACAGCGATGACCATTCCGGCGAGACCAGGTACCAGGCCCAGGCCGTGCCGAGGTGGCCGGCCGTGCTGCCGCCGCTGCGCAGCCTGCCGATGGCCAGTTTGAGCGCAGCATTGTCGTCGCTGAGCGTGGTCACCTCTGCACTGGTCGGGCAGTTGTCACGCCTATCGACGACGCCACGGTCACCGGCCACCTTCAGAAAGCTGCCGGCGCCGGGCGCCGCGTCGGTTGCCTGGTTGGCGCCGTCACGCTCGAACGCACAGGTATCGGAGGCGCGCTTGTTGGTCGCTGGCACGGCATAGCGGCCGGCATTGACGCCTGCCGCAAACGGGGCGAGCGCCAGGCGCACCTTGTT
>DATEVP010000071.1:0-2148 GCA_035258465.1 Hyphomicrobiaceae bacterium | reverse complement strand
ATCTCGTAGGCCAGCTCGCCCGAGAAGGAGAGGCGGTAGACCCGCGCCTTCGTGCCGCCGCACACGGTGACCTCGCCGCAGGCAAGATAGGGAAAGGCCGCGTTGGAGAGGTCGTGGGCCGGATCGACCACGCCTTGCAGCACATCGCGCGCGCGGGGACCTGCCACGGCGAATTGCGCCCATTGCTCGGTGACCGAGACCATTTCGACATCGAGTTCCGGCCACAAACATTGCTGGCAAAATTCGAGATGCTGCATCACCTTGACCGCGTTGGCGGTGGTGGTGGTCATGAAATAATGATCGTCGGCAAGCCGCGCGGTGGTGCCGTCATCGAGCACGAAGCCGTCCTCGCGCAGCATCAGTCCATAGCGCGCCTTGCCCACCGGCAAGGTCGAGAAGGTGTTGGCATAGACGCGGTCGAGAAAGATTCCGGCATCCCTTCCCTGCACGTCGATCTTGCCGAGGGTGGAGACGTCGCACACCCCGACTTGGCTTCGCACCGTTGCCACCTCGCGGTTCACCGAATCTTGCGGCTCCTCTCCGGCCCGCGGATAATAGAGCGCGCGAAGCCAGGGTCCCGTCTCGACGAAGACGGCGCCCTGCTCCTCGGCCCAACCATGCGACGCCGCAAGACGCGCCGGGCGGAAATCCTGCCCGCGGTGATGGCCGGCAAAGGCGCTGATGGCCACGGGGGTGAAGGGCGGGCGGAAGGTCGTGCTGCCGACCGCGCCGATATAGCGTCCGGTGACGGATGCGAGCACCGCCGCGCCGTTGGCATTGCCGGTCTTGCCCTGGTCGGTCGCCATGCCGAGCGTGGTGTAGCGCTTGAGATGCTCGGGGACACGGAAGCCTTCGCGCGCGGCGAGCTTCACATCTGAGACCGTCACGTCGTTCTGGAAATCGACGAAGGCCTTGCCGCGGCTCTTGGCAACTTGCCACACGGAACTTGCGGAACCGCTCTCGTCCGTGGCGGCGGGGGAGCGCGCCGTCACGGCAGCGAAGCCGCAGTCGGCCGCAGCCGCCGCACCGGCGGACTGGCCTTGGGCCAGGCATGATGCAAGGCCGAATGTGCCGCTCGCCGCGCCGGCGACGCTCATGCCTGGCGGCAAGGTGCCGGGAACAAGCGCCGAGAGCGCCTCGCTCCAGGTGGGCTTTCCATTGAGGTGCGTGGTGAGATGCACAGTGGGGCTGAAGCCGCCCGACACCGCGACGAGGTCGCAGTCGAAGCGCTCGGTCTTGCCGGCCGCGTCTCTGACCTCGACGCTCCTGACGCCCTGCCCGCCCCGCACGCGCTCAATAACGGCACCTGAGAGATAGCGCGCCCCTGCTCTCTCCGCCGCTTCGCGTGCGCCCGCCGAGGACGCCTTTCGCGCATCGATCAGCGCCGCCACCGCGACGCCAGAGTCGGCAAGGTCGATAGCGGTGCGGAAGGCGTCGTCATTGTCGGCAAAGACGACGGCGCGCTGTCCCGGCGCCACGCCGTATCGGTTCACATAGCTGCGCACGGCGCCGGCCAGCATGATGCCGGGGCGGTCGTTGTCGCCGAACACGATGGGCCGCTCGATGGCGCCGGCGGCGAGCACCGCGCGCTTGGCCACGATGCGCCATAGGCGCTGGCGCGGCTCGTGCGCGGACGGCGCCGGAACATGGTCGTTGACCCGCTCGAGCGCGGCATAGGTGCCGCCGTCATAGACGCCTTGCACGGTGGTGCGCCTTAAGATGCGGCACTCGGGGAGGCTTTCGAGCTCAGCCTCGGCCGCCTTCACCCAGTCGAGCGCGGGGGCGCGATCGATCTCATAACGCTCAGAGAGGAGCCGCCCGCCGAGGCGGAAATCCTCCTCGGCGAGGATCACCCGTGCGCCTGACCGCGCCGCGGCCAGTGCGGCGGCAAGTCCTGCGGGACCAGAGCCGATAACGAGGACATCGCAGAAGGCATTCGTCTTCTCGTAATGGTCCGGGTCCGGCGCGTCAGCGCCACGTCCAAGCCCGGCTGCGCGGCGGATCATGGGCTCGTAGACCTTCTCCCAGAACGACGCCGGCCACATGAAGGTCTTGTAGTAGAAGCCGGCGCCGAAGATCGGCGAGAAGATCTGGTTCGCCGCCAGCAGGTCCAATTTCAGCGACGGCCAGCGATTCTGGCTCGCCGCA
>DATEVP010000070.1:0-4939 GCA_035258465.1 Hyphomicrobiaceae bacterium | reverse complement strand
TGAGAAGTGCCTCGAGGATCCGCCCTATGTGGAGGGAGAGCCGGGCCACGTCGCGGCGTGCCATCGCGTGTCCGAGATCGAGGCGCTGGACCCGCCGCAGGAGCGCGCGGCAAGCTCGGCCAAGGCGGAAAGCGAAGGCCGTGACGAGGCACCTATTCTCGATATCGTGCACGCCAAGAAGTACTTCCCCGTGAGCGTCGGGTTCCTGCGCACCAAGCCGGTGCGCGCCGTCGACGACGTGACGCTCGACATCAAGCGCGGCGAGACGCTGGGCCTGGTCGGCGAATCCGGTTGCGGCAAGTCGACCCTGGGCCGCCTCGTGCTGCGCCTCGACGAGCCGACGGGCGGCGCGATCCGCTTCGACGGCGTCGACCTCGGCAAGCTCGACCGCGAGGGCATGATCGGCGTGCGCAAGCAGATGCAGGTCATCTTCCAGGACCCCTACTCCTCCCTCAACCCGCGCATGACGGTCGGCCAAATCATCGCCGAGCCGATCCGCGTGCATTCCATCCTGCCCAAGCCGCAAATTCCCGACCGGGTGGCGGAGCTGCTGCAGGTGGTGGGCCTCTTCCCTTACATGGGGCTGCGCTATCCCCACGAGCTGTCGGGCGGCCAGCGCCAGCGCGTCGGCATCGCCAGGGCGCTCGCCGTCGACCCGCGCGTCATCGTCTGCGACGAGGCGGTCTCCGCGCTCGATGTGTCGATCCAGGGCCAGGTCATCAACCTGCTCGAGGAGCTGCAGCAGCGCCTCGGCCTCACCTACCTCTTCATCGCACATGACCTGGCGGTGGTGCGGCACATCTCGAGCAAGGTGGCCGTCATGTACCTCGGGCGCATCGTCGAGTATGCGCCGGCCGAGGAGCTGTTCGCCAACCCCAAGCACCCCTATACGCAGGCCCTGCTCGCTGCCGCGCCCATCCCCGACCCGGTCATCGAGCGCACCAGGGTGCGCTCCATCATCAAGGGCGAGCTGCCGAGCCCGCTCAACCCGCCCAAGGGCTGCGTGTTCCATCCGCGCTGCCCGCTTGCGACCGAGGAATGCCGTCAAGGTGTGCCGGCCACGCGCGAGCTGGCGCCCGGCCATGCGGTGGCGTGTATTCACGCTTGAGGAGTGAAGCGCTAGAGCCTGACAGCCGTAGAAGACGGAGAGAACAATGAGGCGCATCCTACTCCATGCCTTGAGCGCGGGTGTCGCGCTGGGGCTCGCTGCGGCCGGCGCCGAGGCGCAGACGCCCAAGCGCGGCGGCACGCTCAATTTCGCCGTCGTTGCCGAGCCGCCCAACTACGACTGCCACGGCAGCACCACCTTCGCCCTCGTCCACCCCATCGCCCCGCACTACTCGCTGCTCGTCAAGTTCGACGGCAAGGACTACCCCAAAGTCGTCCCCGACCTGGCGGAGAGCTGGACGGTGGCCCAGGACGGCATGACCTACACCTTCAAGCTCCGCTCGGGCGTCAAGTTTCACGACGGGTCGCCGCTGACCTCGGAAGACATCAAGGCGAGCTACGACCGCATCATCAACCCGCCGCAAGGCGTCGTCTCGATCCGCAAGGCCTACTATTCCGACCTCAGTGTCGAGGCGCCCAGCCCGACCACCGTCGTCTTCAAGCTGAGGAACCCGATGGCGGGCCTGCTCGAGGCCCTGGCCTCGCCCTACAACTGCATCTACAGCGCCGCCAGACTGAAACAGAACCCCCGCTATCCGGAGACCGAGATCATGGGCTCCGGCCCCTTCACGCTCGTCGAGCACGTGAAGGGCACGAGCTGGGCCGGCAAGCGCTTCGAGGGCTACTTCCTCAAGGACCGGCCCTACCTCGACGGCTACAAGGCGTTCTTCGTCAAGTCGAACGCGGTCGTTCCCGGCATCCTCGGCGGCCAGTTCGACGCCGAGTTTCGGGGCCGCAACCCTTCCGAGAAAGCCCAGCTGCTCGACAAGATGAAAGACAACCTCGTCGTGTTCGAGGGCACGTGGGTCACCAACCTGATGATCGTGTTCAACACCACGCGCAAGCCCTTCGATGACATCCGGGTGCGTCAGGCGCTGAGCATGGCGATCGATCGCTGGGGCGGCTCGGCGGCGCTGGCCAGGATCTCGGTGCTGAAATTCGTCGGCGGCGTGATGCGGCCCGGCTATGCGATGTCTCTGCCGGAGGCGGAGCTCGTCAACTTGCCGGGCTTCGGCAAGGACATCGGCAAGTCGCGCGACGAGGCCAAGAAGCTCCTCGATCAGGCCGGCATCAAGGACCTCAAGTTCAAGCTCTTGAACCGCAACGTCGCCGAGCCCTACACGCCGGGCGCGGTCTACTCGATCGACCAGTGGCGCCGGATCGGCGTGGTGGTCCAGCATGAGCAGCTCGAGACCAAGCTCTATCAGGATCGCGTGGCCGCCGGCGACTTCGACGTGGCCATCGAGTTCCAGGCCGACTTCATGGACGATCCCACCGCGCAGTTCTCGAAGTTCCTGACCAAGAAGACCTCGCCCAGCGGCTACTCCGGCCACAACGACACCAAGATCGACGACATGTACGAGAAGCAGCGCCGCACCATCGATGTGGCCGAGCGCACCAAGATCGTGCGCGAGATGGAGCGCTACGCGCTGGTCCAGGCCTACAACGTGCCCCTGCTGTGGTGGCAGAGGATCATCGTCAACCACAAGAAGATCCAGGGCTGGTACATGACCCCCAGCCACTATCTGTGGCAGGATCTGTCGACGGTGTGGCTCAATCAGTGATGGGCAGCGCCGGCGGCGCGCTGGTGGCGCCGGCTTCGCTGCAAGGGCGCGCATGCTCTGGTACCTGTTCCGCCGCCTCCTCTACGTGATCCCGACCCTGATCGGGGTGGCGATTGCCGTGTTCTTCCTGATCCGCGTCATGCCGGGCGACGTGGTGGTGGTGAAGCTGAGGGCCGACGGCGCCGCCGTCTCCGAGGAGACCATCGCCGCCGAGCGCAAGCGCCTGGGGCTCGACAAGCCGCTCTACGTGCAGTTCGGCGACTACATGGTGGGGCTGACGCGCCTCGATCTCGGCAAGTCGCTGTGGACGGGGGAGTCGGTCGCCAAGGAGATCGCGCTGCGCATGCCCGTCTCCTTCCAGATCGCCATCATGGCCGCTGTCATCGCCATGCTCATTGCCATCCCGCTCGGCACCATCTCGGCGCTCTATCGCGACACCTGGGTCGACCACGTGGTCAGGGTCGTGGCCGTCTCCGGCCTTGCCGTGCCCTCCTTCTGGCTGGGCATGCTGATCATCCTGGCGCTACTGTCGCTGTTCAATTGGCTGCCGAAGATCGGCTACGTGCCCTTCTGGGAAGACCCCGTCGCCAATCTCGCGGTCACCATCTGGCCCGCCGCCTCGGTCGGCTACCGCTACGCGGCGGTGGCGACCCGCATGATGCGATCGTCCCTGCTGGAGGTGATGCGCGAGGACTATATCCGCACCGCCCGCGCCAAGGGCGTGTGGACCCGCCTCATCATGCGCCGGCACGCGCTGCGCAACGCCATGCTGCCGGTCGTCACCGTGATCGGGCTCGAGTTCGCGTTTCTGATCGGCGGCCTCGTCGTCACCGAGCAGGTCTTCAACATCAACGGCATCGGCAAGCTGTTCGTCGATGCCACCGCGCGCGGCGATTTCAACCTGATCCAGGGCCTGGTGCTGTTCATCGCCACCATCTTCATCTTCGTCAATCTGCTCGTCGATCTGCTCTATGGCTGGCTCGATCCCCGCATCCGGCTAACCTGAGGCACAGCCCCATGGCAACCGTCGCCGCACGCCCCGTTCAGGTCGACACGGTTCCCAGGCGTCCGAACGTGCTGTGGCAATTCATCAAGTCGCAGCCGCTCGGTCTGTTCGGGCTTTTCATCATCCTCGTCTACGTCGCCTGCGCGCTGGGCGCCCGTTGGATCTCGCCCTACGATCCGGAGGCCATCGACTTTGCCGCCATGCTGTCGCGACCGGGAGGCGAGCACTGGTTCGGCACCGATCAGTACGGCCGCGACGTGTTCAGCCGCATCGTCTACGGCTCACGCACGGCCTTGGCGGTCGGCATCCTGTCCGCTCTGTTCGGCTGCACGGCCGGCGCGCTGGTGGGCGCGGCGTCCGGCTACTTCGGCGGGCGCATCGACAACGCCATCCAGCGGGTGGTCGACGTCATGCTGTCGTTTCCGATCATCGTGCTCGCCATGGTGGTGGTTGCGGTGCTTGGCAAGCGGACGGCGCTGGGCGTCGACTGGAATCTGATCGCGGCGATCGCCTTGCCGATCATCCCGAAAATGGCCCGCGTCGCCAGATCGTCGACTCTGTCGATCGTGGCCATGCCGTTCATCGATGCGGCACGCGCGGCCGGCTTCTCGCACGGGCGCATCATCCTGCGCCATATCGTGCCCAACATCGTGGCGCCCTACCTGATCATGGTGACGGCCTTCATGGCCCAGGCGATCCTGCTGGAAGCGAGCCTCTCCTTCCTCGGCCTCGGCGTCACCGAGCCGACGCCTGCGTGGGGGCTGATGCTGTCGGGCACGAGCGCCGACTTCTACCAGGCCGCCCCCTGGATGATCCTCTTCCCCGGCATCGCCATCACGCTTGCCGTGTTCGCCTTCAACCTCTTCGGCGATTCCTTGCGCGACTGGCTCGACCCGAAACTGAAGAGCTAGCGATAAATTTTCGAAACTTGTTGGTACAAGTTTTGTTGCAAGAAAAGCACGTGACCGGAATATCGACTTATGCCCTTTGACCGGGGCACAATTACATCCAATTTTAGGGAAGCGCGAAGGGCAGGTGATTCGCGCAGCGAGCGGAAACCGGAGGTACCATCTCCGGGCCGCCCGCCGAGTGAGCGTTGCGTCAAGCGTTAGCTCGATCGCGATTTCAGGACTCATAATCACCGGACGCAGGTTCGCGGATACCTTCAATCTGGTCAAGCCGATCGAGCTCTTTATCCGCT
>DATEVP010000069.1:0-10824 GCA_035258465.1 Hyphomicrobiaceae bacterium | reverse complement strand
GTTCATTTGAGCATACCTGTATTTGCCCCAAATCAAATGCGGTTGTTCAGAAGACCCTCGCTTTCCTCAGTAGGCGGGAATCTGGACCAAGTTCGAGGCAAAGTTCACGTGCAAGCTCTCAAAGGAATCTCCTTCGAGATCAAGCGCGGCGAGCACCTCGGCCTCATAGGACATAACGGGGCGGGGAAATCGACTCTCCTCAAGGTCCTGGCAGGCATCTACCCGCCAAGCCAGGGCGAGATCGTTGTCACGGGCTCGATTGGTTGCGTATTCGACATGGGAGCCGGCATCACGCCGGAGATGACCGGCTACGAATGCGTCAAATTCCAGCACATGCTCTTCGGAGACCCCCAACAAGAATGGCAGAAGGTGGCTGAGGACGTGGCTGAATTCACCGATCTCGGCGACTATCTCGCCCTGCCTATCCGGACCTATTCCGAGGGCATGCGCGCCCGCCTCATCGCCGGTCTGGCAACATCTTGGCGACGCGACATTCTGCTCATCGATGAGGGAATCGGGGCCGGCGATCAGGCATTTCAGGAGAAGCTCTCTCGTCGCGTGAGGCACCTGCTGGAGAATGCGGGCCTACTAGTTGTCGCTTCGCACAGCCTCGCACTGCTGAGGACATATTGCACGCGGGGACTCCTGTTGAGGCAGGGCCAGGTGCACATGATCGGTGAGCTGGAGGATGCGATCCAGACCTACGCTGGCCTGCACTAGTCGTGGCGTCATGGGGGGACAGCGGTCTTGCCATGCAAGCGTCATTTGCGCCGCGAGGATCTCGTTGACCCTCGCGGTTTCAAGGCAGCTTAATAGGGGCAGGCGATGAGGATCTTCTTGTCGGTTGCCCTCTGGGGCCGGAAGTACGCCGAGACCTTTGCCCAATATTCGCTCGCGAGCCAGCTCGCGCAGGGCAACCTTCCGCTATTGGGCGGGAAGCATCAACTAACCTATCACATCGTGACGACGCGGCGTGACGCCGACTGGCTGCGCGCTCAGCCAACCTGTCGCTGCCTCGAACAGCATTGCAAGGTCGTATGGGACCTTATCGAGGACCACGGATATGGGCTCGCGCTGATCCCCACTGGACCGGACGGCGAGAAATACCCCTTCCTCAGCAGGCTCCAGAATATCTCCATCGCACGCTCCATCGAGCACGATGTCATCATCTTCAATTACGCCGACTTCATTTGGACGAATGGCGCGCTTTCTCGGGCAATCGACATGATGCGAGGAGACGTCGACGCGATTCTGACGTTTTGCCCGCCGGTCGACAGCAAGAAGGCAAAGCAAGCACTAGACGCGATTGGCACCGGCGAAAGAACGGATGCATTATCGCTGCCTGCGCGCACCGGAGCGGGCATCGTTGTCGACCACCTGCATCGGGAGGCAAGACGACGCATTTGGGGCGCGTCGACGTTCACGTCGCTGCCCACATATCTGATCTGGCCAGTAGGCGACCAGGGCCTCTTGCTGCGCGCCTATCACCAGACAGTTCTGGCCCTGCGCGTGCGCCCTGACGATCCAGGCTATCGCGGAGGCATCGCCCGAGCAAGTCTCGATGGTTACTTCACGGCGACGCTGGCGGAAAGCGGTCGGGTCGAGTTTGCCGCCGATTCAGATCAGGTTCTGGTCTTCTCCCTTTACGAGACGCGGGTCAATTCCAGTCTAAGGCATGGCGAGAACCGCGAGCAGGCAATGCGCAAATGCCTGCGGGAGTTTGTCAGCGAAGGCCAGCGCCGTTTTGCTGAAGTTCCGCTCTTCATCAAGCGGGATTTCACCGACTCGGCTGCGTGGGAAGCCACGGCGCGGGAGTCCTGGCGAATACTGTCCCATTTTCACCTGACCACGCCTTGTGACCGGGCAGCATTTGACGAAGCGCATGACGCCTTTGGCAACATCGCCTCGCTGGAGCAAAGATGGCAACGACCGAAACCCGAAACTGCCGGCGCAATGCTCGCCTACGCTTTGGCCATGTTACGCATCTGGTTCTACCGGACGATCATGTCACGCCATTTGGCGGGCCGGCTTGGCCGCGTGGGCAAGAGGGTGCTGGGTCGCGCTCGCGCTCGAGAATGGCGACTATGGATGGAGCATTGGATGTTTTCCAAGCGGAGGGCGCCTGACCTACACGTGCGGCCGACGCGCCGCCTGCGCCCAGGGCACAATTCGCGTGGAGGTAGCAGTGTGGGCGGCTGATTACGGCCATCTCCCAGCCACGCCGAGCACGAGGCCCGCAGGGCCTCTACGAAGCGATTGAAAGCGCTGCCTCTTCACGCAGCCATTCGGATACCTGAGCTGCGGACATGGGCTTCGCAAACAGATAACCCTGGAAGATGCTTACGCCGGCTGCCGCCAGAAATTGCCGCTGAGCCTCGGTCTCGACGCCCTCGGCGATCACCTTCTTGCCGAGCGCGCTACCGATGCCGGCAATGGCGTGGACGAGGGTCGCGGCATTGGCATCCTCTTCGATGCCGGTGACGAAGCATCGGTCGATCTTGATCGTGTTGACCGGGAAACGGCGCAAATAAGTAAGACTGGAATAGCCGGTCCCGAAGTCGTCCAGCGAGAAGCTGATACCGATTTTTTGCAGCCGCTGCAGCGTGCGCAGCACAGCCTGCTCGTTCTTGGACCAGGCGGTCTCGGTGATTTCCAACTCCAGCCGGCGCGGATCGAAGCCAGTCGCCTCCAAGAGGCCTTCGATCACCGCCGGGAAATCCTGGCGTTGCAGCTGAACCGTCGAAACGTTCACGGCCAGAGATATCTTCGGCCATGCTCTCGCATCCTTGCAGGCCTGGGTCAGCACCCATCGGCCCAGCTCGGCGATCTGGCCGGTCTTTTCCGCAATGGGGATGAACTGCGCCGGCGACATCGGATTGCGCGGGGCACGATTCCAGCGCACGAGCGCTTCGACGCCCAGGGTGCGCTCACCCGTGCGATCGACGAGTGGTTGGTATTTCAATTCGAACTCGCCTCTGTCGATGGCCTCGGCGAGCTCCCGCTGGATGAGCCGGTGCTGCGGCGCGAGATAGGTCACGTCGGCACCCGCACCGGCGGGGGCCTCGACTGTGCCTGGGCCCGCGGTGCCCGTTCGCGTCTCCAGATAGCCTCGTAAGGCCGCGAGCGTGGCTTCCAGCGTGGCGCCGATCTCGCGACATTGCGCCGAAAGCCTTGCAGCATCGCCTTCGCTGTAGGCCGCAGCCTCCAGATCGGCGCACAGTTGCGCGAGCCGGTTGGCGCCCATGTTGTAGCTCATGGATTTGAGCGCATGGGCATTGCGGGCAAGCGCTTCGAGGTCATTGTCGGCTATGGCGCGGGCGAGCTCTTCGTTGCACATCGGCGCATGCTGCAGATAGAGGCCGCAGACATGCTGGACGAACTCCGTGCGCCCCTTTGCCGCCAACTCTTCGAGCTGCGCCAGCATCTTGGGATCGATCAGAACGGCCTGGTCGCCTTCGCTTTTCGCCGCAGTATCGCCGCTGCTCGATGCGGCGAGCGCCGGCGCGTCGGCTCCGGCGCGGCCCAAATGCAATTGCGCAAGATGGTCGGCAAGCGCGGCAAGCGTGAAGGGCTTGTAGAGGATCGCGTCCATACCGGCATCTCGCCAGGCATCGGCGGCTATGCCGGCGACGTGCGCCGTGAGCGCCACAATCGGCACCCTTGGTGCACCGGACGCTCGCTCGGCGTTGCGAATGCGGCGACAAGCCTCGAAGCCGTCGAGCTCCGGCATGCTGCCATCCATGAAGACGATGTCGTAATGTCTCGCCCCTGCGGCTTCCACGGCCTGAAGCCCATTCTCGACGACCTCTGCGCGCACTCCGAGACTGGAAAGCGCCTCGACGACGACCTCGCGGTTGATCGGACTGTCGTCCGCCACGAGGGCCAGCAGATTCCCGAAGCTCGGTGCGGAAACCTTCGCACTAGCGCGGTGCGCGCGCGCCGGCGCTTCCCTGTCGGCGAGGCGCTGCAGCACGGCGATGAGCTCGGCGTTCTGCAGCGGCCATTGGATCGAGGTCGTGGCTAGCCCGTGGGCAACGAGACCTTCCTCGGCCTGGTGACCCGGGGCGCCGAGCGCAACGACACAGAGATCCTCCAGGGGGAGGCGGCGGCTTAGAGCCGGCAGGCGCTCCGCATCCGCGAAGAGCAAAGAGTTCGGGGCGGGCCTGGCGCTGCTGTCGGCATCGACATCCCGGACAGAAAATCCGGCATCGGTCAGGTAGCGCGCGATTGCCGCGCGCGTGGCCGTGCCTCGCAGGGCGATCAGCGCGTCTGCTGCGTCGGGTGCGGTCGCATGTGGCCGCACGCGCGCCTCGTTGCCCTCGATCGGTATGGAGAAGGCAAAGGTGGAGCCCGCGCCAGGGCTGCTGCTCACCGCGATCTCGCCACCCATGGCCTCGATCAGGCGCTTGCAGATGGTGAGGCCGAGACCCGTGCCCCCGAAGCGGCGTGTCGTGGACTGGTCGGCCTGCGAGAAGGCTGAAAACACCTGCTCGACCTTGTCCCGCGCAATGCCGATGCCCGTATCGGCGACGGCGAACCGCAGCCTCGATGCATCCTCCTGCTCCGCCTCGACCGTGATCAATACGTGCCCATGATCGGTGAACTTGAGGGCGTTGTTCACCAGATTGCCGAGCACCTGGCGGATGCGGACAGGGTCGCCTTCTATCCGCTGCGGCGTCGCCGGCGCGACATAGGCCGCGAGATCCAGGTTCTTCGAGCGGGCCTGCTCAGCAAACAGGCTGACGACGTCATCGACCAGCTCGGCCGGATCCAGCGGCAGCTTTTCCAGTTGCATCTTGCCGGCTTCGATCTTCGAAAAGTCGAGGATGTCGTTGATGATCGCCAGGAGGCTCTGGCTGGATTTGGCAACCACACTCGCATGACGCTTCTGCCGGATCGGCAAATCCGCCGCGGCGAGCAGATCGGCCATCACCATGATGCCGTTCATGGGCGTGCGGATTTCATGGCTCATGGTGGCCAGGAATTCGGACTTGGCCCTGTTCGCCGACTCGGCCGCCTCCTTGGCGCCAGCCAGGTCGCTCGTGCGTGCCGCCACCTTCAGCTCGAGATCGCGCATGTGCGCCTCGAGCTGGCAATCGCGCTTGCGGATCTCGCTCAGCGTCTCATTGAAACCATCGACCAGCTGACCGATCTCGTCGTTGCTGCTCACCTCCACGCGCGCATCATAGTCGTGGCTGCTGCGAATGCGCTCCATCGCCGACGTGAGTTTTCGCAGGGGTGCCGTGATCTCGCTTTGCAGACGAACCGCCACCAGCAGGCCAACGCCCAGGGCAAGCAGGGCACAAACCACGGCGACACGCAGTGTTTGCCAAAGACTATGGACGAGGTCCGATGCCTGGCCGACGAGAACGAGCTCACCGACGATGACGCCGGAGTCCTTTATGGGCGCAGACACCTGCACGGACCGGCTTCTGAGCGCTCGCCAAAATGATATCTCTCCAGCGCCATCGATCCTGAGGTCGGTATCGAGCTGTGTGGCAAAGCCAATGGCTGCCAGCGTCTCGCCTTCTGGAGTGCGAGTGCGGGCGTGTTGCATGCCCTCTATGCGGCCGATGGCCCGCATTGCCTCGCGGGCGGCTGCGGGATCTCGCGCGGCGGTGGCCGCCGCTGTTGCCGATGCAAATACCTCGGCGACCGATTGGAGCTCGCGCTGCTTGCTGGCGAGATAGCGGTGGGTTTCGAGCCAGATCGATACCGTTGTGGCTGCCAGCAGCCCGGCCATGACCGAGGCTAGCACCAGGAGGTAGAGCTTGCGGCTGATCGACCAACGCTGACGCACTCTCTCCCCCTTGCCACGCTTTGAACCAGAAGAGCGCAAAATCGTGAGCAATGCGTATGCGAGGCTCAAAATTGCACCTTGCTTAAAATTGCAGCGGTTCATTAAACCGCCAATTAAGGGACCGCGAGCTAGCATCGAGCCATCAAGGGGTGGCGGGGGATGCGCAGGTTCGCTCGGTTCAGGCGGGACCAAGCCGGGGGCGTTGCCGTCCTCTTCGGCCTCGTTTTTCCGGTTTTGATCGGTGCGGTGGCTTTTGCCGTGGAATACGGCCTGCTCGTGCACCGGCGCAGCCAGCTGCAGAATGCGGCCGATGCCGGCGCACTTGCTGCGGCCCGCGAGCTCAGCCTGGCAAATTCCAGCACTGCAGGTGTCGCCAGCGTCGCGCGATCAATCATCCTCTCCTCGGTTCCGGGCGCGAGCGGCCTGTCCGTAGACAGCCAAGTCGTCGGCCCGGCCGTCGAAGTTGCCGTTCGCGAAAATGTCAAGAACCTGTTCGGAAGCGTGCTCGGGTCATCGTTCACCGCGCTCCAGGTGAAGTCGACCGCGCGTGTGACATCCACGCGACTGTGCATGCTGGCGCTGGAGCCGGAGCTGCCGAGGGCCATCGACCTCAACCGGAGTGCCAGGCTGACGGCGTTGCAGTGCTCCGTGTTCTCGAACTCAAAGAACCGGCAGGGCATTGTGGCCGCCGACCGCTCTGTGGTCGATGCCGAGACGGTCTGCTCGGCTGGAGGTATCGAGGGCAAAGGCAATTTCGTGAGGCCGCCGACGACGGATTGCCCGGCCATTGCGGACCCGCTGGCGAGCAGGTCGCCGCCGAGCATCGGCGGCTGCGAACACAACAACACAGAGGTGAAGGAAGGCATCGCTACATTGAGGCCCGGAGTCTATTGCGGTGGCCTGAAAATCACGGGCGGCGCCACGGTGACGCTGTCGCCGGGCATTTACATCATTCAAGGGGGCAAGCTCATCGTCGATAGGGGCGGAACGCTAGAGGGCGAGGATGTCGGTTTCTTCCTCGCCGGCAGGGACTCCAACTTCGTGTTCGCCTACGATTCGACCATCAGCCTTGCGGCACCACGCACGGGCGAGATGGCCGGCATTCTGGTTTTCGACGATCGGGGTGGAAAATGGGACAAGCACAGGATCTATAGCGACAACGCGCGAAAGTTGCTCGGCACCATCTACATGCCAAACAGCAGTCTCTATATCGACAGCAAGAAGCCGATCGCCGACAGGTCGGCTTACACGGTCATCGTCGCGCGCACGGTGGAACTCTACGATGGGCCGAATCTCGTGCTGAACTCCGACTATGGCGCAACCACCGTCCCCGTGCCGAAGGGCGTAGGGCCGCTGGGCGCCACGATCAGCCTCGTGAAATAGGCTAAAGGCGATGCGGCCTCGGTCGCTTGGCGTGCCTCGGAGAACCACCCAGGCAAGCGCCGTGTCCGCAGGCGGCTACTGCTTGCGCAACTCCGCGATGACCGCATCCGTACCGGCCAGCTCGCGCTCGACATCGATCGGCGGGCAGCCTCGGTCGAGCGCGGCGCGGTGGAGCGACCGCACATGCGCGTGCTCGCGATCGTACTCCTCGAGCGTCACCAGGCCTTTGCTCTTTCCGCCGAACAGCCGGCCAAAGGCCAGCGCGGCCGTGGGCGGCTCCTTGGCCCGCTCGGCCCTGATCCGGTCCGGCAACGCCTTCATCACCTGCAGCCGCCCCCAGATGCTGTTGTGCAGGCGCTGGCAGTCCATGCCGCGCTCGTCATTCGCCAGGGCATAGCTGCCGTCATTCTGGAAGCCGACGGGCGAGCCGGTGCATCCCCCCGCACAGAGGGCCAGAGCACAAAGCAGGGTGGTGGTGAATTTTGTCCGCACGACACGATGCGCAGTGCCAAGCCGATGGATCGACGCCGGACAGGCCTACCCCTGAATTTGGGGCATTTTGGGGGTCGTGATCGCCACAACCGTTAACCCACTGGACCGCCGGGCGGCCAATAGTCAACGCGGCGCGCGTTCAAGATGGTGGATATCGGCCGTTTGGGGAGAAATCCGCACAAGTCCGTCAGAGGACCCTCAGCGCCGGTTGAGCGCACGCAGCTCGTCCTCGTCCAGCTGGCGCGCCTCGTCCTCGAGCATGATCGGTATGCCGTCGCGGATCGGGAAAGCCAGGCGCGCGGCGCGGCTGATCAGCTCCTGGCGCGCCGCATCGTAAACGAGCTCGGTCTTCGTGCGCGGGCACACCAGGATCTCGAGCAGGCGCGGGTCGACGCGGTTGGCACCCGTCGGCGCCTCGGGCTCATCGGCCATGGCTTGGGCCTCCTTCACTGCAGCGTGGTGCCCGGGCCCTCGGGACCGGCCGCCAGCTCCATCTCCGCCAAGGCGATCAAGGCTTCGGCCCGCGCCTTGAGGCTCGGGGCCTCGAGCAGCGCCTGCTTCTCTTCCGAGCCGTAGGGGCTGGCGATGGCGAGCGAGTTGACCAGCGTCTCGGTGGCCGACTGGGACACGGCCGACCAGTCGGCCTTGAGGTCGCGGGCCTCCAGATAGGTCTTGAGCGCCTTGAGCAGGCCCTGGCGGTCGACATCGTCCTCGCCGCTGCCGGCGACGAAATCGCCGCTGAAGCGCTCGCAGCTCACCTGCCACACGCGATAGGGCTTGCCGGCCTCGACCTCGCCGATGAGGGCGCAGCGGACGATGCCGGTGAGGACGATGATCAGCCGTCCATCGCTCGTCTCCTGGTAGGAGGTGACGCGGCCCACGCAGCCGACGCGGCGCAGCTCGACCGACCGGCTCGGCGGCGATTCATCCTCCTCATCCCCGCCCGCCGGCTGAACGATGGCGAGCACGCGCGAGCCCGACATCACGTCATCGAGCATCTCGAGATAGCGGGGCTCGAACACATTGAGCGGCAGCGTCGCCCGCGGCAGCAGGATGGCGCGGCGCAGTGGAAAGACGGGCATGCGCTGCGGCAAGTCCGCCGGTCCGCGATAACGCTCTGCAAGAGTGGTCAAGCGGTGCCAGCCTCGCCTTAGGAGAACAGCACGGACGACAGGCGCCGGCGGCCATCCAGCGTGGCCGGGTCCTTCGGCCCCCACGCCTCGAACAATTTCACCAGCTGCTTGCGCGCCGCCTCCTCGTTCCACTTGCGATCGCGGCGCACACTTTCGAGCAGCTGCTCGACCGCCTCGGTTTTCTTGCCGCCCGCGGTCAGCGCCAGGGCATAGTCGATCCGGGCCTGATGATTGGCCGGCTCCGCCTTGACCTTGGCTTCGAGCTTGCCGGCATCGCCGGCCTTGGCCGCCATGCGCGCCAGGTCGAGGGCGGCGCGCACGCCGGCCACGGGAGCCGCCTCGCGCTTGTCGGGCGGCACCAGGCCGATGGTCTGCTCCGCGCGCTCGACATCGCCGCTCTTGAGGTAGCACTTGGCGAGGCCGGCAATGGCCGCCACGTTCTGCGCATCCTGCTGCAGGATGGCCGCGTACACCTCCGCTGCCCCCTGCAGGTCGCCCGCCTCCAGCGCCTGGTCCGCGGCTTCGATGGCCGCCGCCGCATCGTCGCCCGCGTCCTCCCCGAGCAGACGCTCGATGAAGGCCTTCA
Source organism: Hyphomicrobiaceae bacterium (assembly GCA_035258465.1). GTDB lineage: Bacteria > Pseudomonadota > Alphaproteobacteria > Rhizobiales > Hyphomicrobiaceae > AWTP1-13. Next base: position 1,430 of record DATEVP010000069.1, on the reverse strand, counting down.
CCGCGCTCTCGGGCTGCGCGCCCATGAAGCCGTCGAGCGGGCGGCCGTCTCGGAAGGCGTAGACGGTCGGGATCGACTGCACGCGCAACTGCCCGGCGATGCCTGGGTGCTCGTCGATGTTGATCTTGACGAGGCGCACCTTGCCCTTATGCGAGCGCACCACCTTTTCCAGCATCGGGGTCAGCTGCTTGCAGGGGCCGCACCAGGGCGCCCAGAAGTCGACCACCACCGGCACCGTGCGCGAGGCTTCCAGCACGTCCTTGGCAAAGCCGGCCGTGGTCGTGTCCTTGATGATGTCGGCGTCCGCGGCGCCGGGCGCCGCCGCGCCGGATTTGCCTAGTCCAAAAACCATCTTCATCTCCGAGCCCACGCGTGGGCGTAATTAATGTCGAGGCTCAGGCCGCCGCCTTGCGGTCTCAGCTGGTCGCCGCCACGGCCATCACCCGCGGCTCGTGACCGCAGGATCGGATGAACCGCAGGAAGTCCTCACGCGCGATGTTGGTCGTCGCGGTGTTCTCCAGCGGGTGGTAGTTGAGCCGCTCGTGGCGCATCATATCCGCATCCAGGATCACCGTCACCAGCCGCGCCTTGTCGTTGATCAAGGCAAAGGGCGTCACCGCGCCGGGCATCACGCCCAGCACCTCAGCCAGCAGCTCCGGCTTGCCGAAGCTCAGCCGGTCGCAGCCGAGCCGCCTGTGCAGCGTCTTGAGGTCGATGCCGGCGCCGCCCAGCGCAACCACCAGATACAGCGCACCCTTCTTGTCCTTGAGAAACAGGTTCTTGGTGTGCCCGCCCGGCAGGGAGCGCTCGAGCTTGGAGCTCTGTTCCACCGTGAACACCGCCTCGTGCTCCAAGGTCTCGGTCTCGATGCCGAGCTCGGCAAGCCGGGCGAGCAGGTCGGCGCGGGTGGCTGGCATCAAGGACGCTCGGGTTCGGGCCCAGCCCTCTTAGCGGATGCCGCACGCCGCGTCACCCGAAACACCTTTATCCTCGCAGCGTCTCCGCTCGAGGCTTTGCTTCACAAGGGGCTGCGGGGCGATGGGCACCGCGACCTTTAGTTTTTTTTGAGCGGCACCTTCACCGCCCCGCGCAGGATTTGTGGCCTGATCGTCGCTTTTAACCTCACTCGGGGACCGGGATTCCCACCCGGCGGCGACGCTGAGCCCCGTTGCCGGCTCCGCGTTGAGCCCGGCTCGGCACTGCACTCCGCCCTCACGCCGATGACGCCTCATGAGCGCGACCCCTTTGTGGAGCGGAGCAGCGCGACAATACGCTCGCCCGGCACCCCCGGGGATAACCGCCATCGCGGTAAACGAACGTCACCCCGTGCAGGCGCCGCGCCACCGGCGCGGCCGGCGGAGGCAGGGGGCCCATGCACGCGTCCACTTGCTCTCGCACGCCACCGAATGCGCGAGCGCCGCGGGTTGGCC
>DATEVP010000068.1:0-6776 GCA_035258465.1 Hyphomicrobiaceae bacterium | reverse complement strand
ACGGCGCCCAACACCGAGGTCGATGTCGACAAGGAGCGCGGCAAGGTGCGCGTCCGCGCGCCCTACACCAAGGTCGACGTCGATCCGGACCGGGGCCAAGTGCGGGTGCGCGCGCCTTACGTCAACCTCGACATCCGCTGGTAGTCTCAGCTGGCAAACAGCCTGGCAACCGATAGCTTGATGCCGGGAGGTGCCAGCTCGAGCGTCCCGCCGCTCATGACGCGGGTGGCGATATCGTCCCCCTCGCCGCGCGCGTGGTGGATCACCAGGTGCTGGTCGGGATCGACGACCAGGTAGTGGTGCACGCTGCGAAGCCTGAAGTAGCCGGCGAGCTTGGCCGAAGCGTCGACATGCCGGGTGCTCGGCGACAGCACCTCGACAACGATGACCGGCGCGGGCACCTCGATGGCGCTGCTCGGCAGCTTGGCGCCGCAATAGACGAGCGCGTCGGGCTCGTGCGCGGTGTGCTTGTCCACGCGCACCGTCATGCCGTCCGGCAGCACCCAGCATCCAAGCTTGGCTTTGGCGATTGCCGCCCCGAGCGCCTTGGCAACGGCGAGCTTGACCTCGGCGTGGCCGGCACGCTCGGGCGACACGGCATAGGCGACGCCATTGAAGAGCTCGTAGCGGCCTTTGCGGCCCTGGGCCCAGGCCAGAAACTCATCGACCGTCATGCGCTTTTGCCGCTGCGCCGTCATGGCCGCAGACTATCACGCCCTCGTTTGGCCGAGAAACGCGAGCGTGGTCGCCGCAGCTACTTCTTCGCCGGGCCCTTGGTGGCAGCGGTGGTCGCCGAGGCGGGTTGGGTCTCCTCGATCGTGCGCACCACGCTCGTGGTCGGCCGGTTGCCCCCCACCGCGCCCTTGATCTCGCCCTTGGCGGCCTCATCCCACTGGGCGAGCGTCGCCACCGGCGTCTTCGCCTTCATGTGCACGACCTTGTAGCCGCTCGCCTTGAGCTGATTGAGCAGCTCGGGAACGGCCTTGGCGGTCGCCTGCTGGAAGTCGTGCAGCAGGATGATGCCCTTGCCCTTCTTCTCGAGCTTGGTCATCACCGACTTTACGACATCCTCGGGTTTGCGCATCTTGAAGTCGAAGCTGTCGAGGTCATGCGAGAAGATGGCGATGTTGCGCGTGCCGAGGTAGTCGAGCTCCTCCTTGGGGTCCTTCAGGTAAGGGAAGCGGAAGAAGGGAGACGGGGCCGAACCGAGCGCGATCTTGATGGCGCTGAAGCCCTTCTCGATCTCCTCGGTCGCCTTGTCGCCCTTCATCTTGCCGAGATCGGCGTGCGACCAGGTATGCCCGCCGATGCTGTGGCCGGCGGCGGCGACCTCTTTCAGGATCTCGGGGTGCCACAGCGCGTGCTTGCCGATCGGGAAGAACGTCGCCTTGACGCAATGCTCGGCCAGCGCTGCGAGCACGGCGCGCGTGTTGTTGGGCCAGGGCCCGTCGTCGAAGGTGAGCACCACTTCCTTCAGCAGCAGGAAGTCGTGCGCCTTGTACTGCTCGAAGCCGAACCCGGGCCCGCCGGTTGTATCGACCTCCACCGTGCGCGCGAGACCCAGCCCATTCGGATTGGCGCACGAGCCAGGTGCCGGCCCTTGCGCGAATGCCGGGGCAGCACACGTCACGCATCCGAGAAGCAAACCTATAACCGCTGTCCTTGAGCGCATGGCTTTCCCCACCTGTCGAAAGTGAATCACGTTTGCTCAACCGTGCGGTGTAGACCGCATCCTCTGCAAGGGCCGCCTCGAACGCCTCGCGCAATTTCGACCACGCTGTGTCGCGTCGGGCGCACGTGGCGACCATAGACCGGGCACTCAAGACGGTGCGTTGCGGACACAATTCTACCACGTAATGGTGTTCTGCATCCCGCCATTCTTCGACATCGGCCAAGATCAACCCCTGGGGGCCCTCCATGTTCACGCGTACGTCGACGGCAGAGCCCAAGCCGCTCGAGCCGCCCAACTCCAATGGCAACGCCAACGCCGGTTTCAACATGGCGCAGCAGCAGCAGCAGCAGCGGCGGGCCAGCGTGACCGATCCGAACGCCAAATCGGTGATCGGCAACGACCTCAAGATCATCGGCCAGGGCCTCAAGATCATCAGCCAAGGCACGTTGCAGGTCGACGGCGAGATCGAAGGCGACGTCGGCGGCAGCGAGGTCATCATCGGCGAGCAGGGCAAGGTGACGGGCACGGTGGCCGCCGAGCGCGTGATCGTGCGCGGCAAGGTCGCCGGCGTGATCCGCGGCGCGGCCGTCACCCTGCAGTCTTCGGCGCGCGTTGAGGGCGACATCCATCACATGCAACTCGCCATCGAGCAGGGCGCCGAGTTCGACGGCCGTTGCCGGCGCCCCGCGAACGCCGCCGAGCTCAATCTCAACCTCGAGGCCGCGGCCTCTGGGCAGCCAAGGCCCAATTGACAGGCAGCTGTGGCCGGCCAGCCTCTGCCTCGGGCCGGCGAAAAATGACCCCTTTTCATCGAGGGGCGAAGCACATAAATTGCCGCTCGAACGCAACCAATGGAAAGGAGGTGATCCAATGTCTAGTGGGATCCTGCAGTCGGCGAGGACGCTGAAGCTCGATCGCGCTCACGTTGGAGCAGCCTCCGACGAGGCCTGAGCGGGCTGGAAACGATGGGCGGGCCAACGTGAGCCTGCCGCATTAGGCCAATCGCCACCGATCTCACGGGGGCCGCCCAGGGGCGGCCCCTTTGCTTTTTGGACACGAGCAAAGGATTTGCCCCCGCGCGATACCCATGATCTAGCCTAATGCGTCGCGAACGGGGATAATCCGCGCGGCATTGGGGCGGGGGTACTTCTGGGGGAACCCATGACGGGTGCGCGTATCTTCGTTGCCGTCGCCTATGTCATCCTCGGCGCGTCGTTCCTGGCCTCGACGGGCCTCCTGATCCGCGAGTTCCAGGCTCTCGACTGGCCGTCGATGATCCTGGCCCACAGCCATCTGTTTTTCTTCTTTCCGGTGTTCGGGCTATTGGCGCTGATCGCCTTCTACCTGCCCTCGGTGGTGTTCACGGACCTCTATTGGCGCCACCTGCCCTACGGCAAGTTGCGCTTCTCCCTCGGCCTCGTCGTGGTGGCGGCGCTGTCCTTCGGCGTCTCGAAGTGGCTCGACGCCAAGCCGCGCGCCATCTGGGAAGCATCGCCCGGCGCGCTCACCGCCGACCGGGGCGAGCCGCAGGGATGCGGCGCCGGCACCAGCACCGCCTGCCGGCGCACGCCGATCCTGACCGCGCTGGCGAACTTGCGCGAGACGGGACAGAGCCGCGTCGGCTTGTCCAAGTTCGCACGCAACTGCGCCGTCGACCCCATGCTCGAGACGCCCGAGGAGATGGACAAGGAGCGCTACTGCTTCGCCGCCGACACGCGGCTCAAGGGCGCCGCCTGCTGCGAGGCCCAGCAGCGCTTTGCCGACGAGGTCGCGCGCCTGCAGGCCGATCCGACGACACTGTCGCTTTCGGGCCGCTTGGATGCGATCTTTCTCCCGCTCAAGACCTTCTTCGTCCTCATCGTCATAGCCATCGGCCTCTTGCTTGCGGTCTGGCGCAACAGGCTCGACCTGCACTATCGCGAGCTGGTTCCGGCCGTCGAGCGCGGGGTCATCATCGGCGCGCTGGCCATGCTGCTTTGGCCGGCCATGGACTACGGCTATCAGCAAACCGCCAATGTGCTGTTCGGGCGCTGGGGCGCAGGCCCGCAGCTGCGCTTGAGCCTGGTGCTTGCGCCGTGGGTTCTGCTGCTGCTGTTCTACTTCCTGCGCCGGCTCGGAAAGCAGGGCGAGATGATCGGCCAGATCTCGGGCGTAATTGTCGCTGCCGTCGCGGTGCTGCGCTACGAGGAGCTCAACGATTGGGCCGTGCGGCTCCTAGGCATCGGCAGCGGCCGATGGATCGTCATTGCGCTGTTCGTTGTTGCGCTGATCGGGTTTCTCGCGCTGCTGTTGCCCAGGCGCATGAATCCCATCGACCAACGGAGCCCGTCGAGCTGACGGCGTAGCGACGCCCGGATCGAAGCGGGCTCTCATCTGCCAAAGGCGCAGATGACGCCTTGCGACTCGGCGAGAAGATCGGCAATACGGCCAGGCGGAATCGGGAGACGTTCCGATGCTCACGATCTATGACGCCGCCGATGGCGTGCTCATCAAGCGCGAAGGTGGCGCATCGATCTCCCCGGCCACGGTCTGGATCGATCTCTTGAACCCGACCAAGGACGAGGACCTGCAAGTGGAGCAGGCGCTCGCCATCTCGGTGCCGACGCGCGAGGAGATGTCCGAGATCGAGGCCTCGAGCCGTCTCTATCAGGAAGGCGGCGGCTATTTCATGACGGCCATCGTCCTGCACCAGCCGGATATGCTGCATGAGCTGCCGCCGCTGGCGACGCCTGTCACCTTCATCATCTCCGGCCACAGGCTGGTCACGGTGCGCTACGCGGAACCTCGGGCCTTTCCGATCTTCCTCGCCCGCGCACAGAAGAAGGATGCCGCCTGCCAGAGTGGGATCGCGGTGCTGGTCGGGCTGCTCGAGGCCATCGTCGACCGCGAGGCCGACCGGGTCGAGCGCATCCAGGCCCAAGTCGACAAGCTCTCGCAATCCATCTTCGGCGTGAAGCGGGGAGCGGAAGTCGAGCCGCCCCCGCGCGGCGTGCTCGACAAGCTCTCGCAGGCGATCTTCGGCACAAAGAGCGGCGGGCGCAGGCGTGTGCTCCGCTTCGATGTGACCATCAAGATGATCGGTCGGGAAGGCGAGCTGACGTCGAGATCGCGGGAAGGCCTGCTCACGCTCGACCGGCTCACGACCTATCTGGCGCACGTCATGAGCGAACGCGGCGACGAGAAGGCGCTGAGAGCCCGGGTCAAGGCAGCCAGCCGGGACGTGCAGTCGCTCGCCGACCACATCGGCTACCTCTCGACCAAGATCACGTTCCTGCTCGATGCCACGCTCGGCATGATCAACAACGAGCAGAACTCCATCATCAAGATCTTCTCGGTGCTGGCAGTCGCCCTGATGCCGCCGACGCTGGTCGGCACCATCTACGGCATGAACTTCAAGCACATCCCCGAGCTCGAATGGCTCTGGGGCTATCCCTGGGCGCTGGCGCTGATGGTGCTGTCGGCCGCGCTGCCATGGCTCTACTTCAAGCGCAAGGGCTGGCTGTAGGCGCGCGCGCGGCGATCGGCCGACGATCCACCGCGCCAGCCGGGCAACCTGCTTCGCTGTAGGCCCGCGCGCGGCGATCGGCCGACACTTCCGTGAACGTGCGGTAGCATGCTCCGGGTCAAATGTGCAAAATCGTACAATTGGAGGTGTTGGGGGCACGCTCGGCGTGGTAGCGTGACGGATCGTCTGCCGACTTGTGGGCGCAGGCGGCTGAGAGACAGGCAATGTGCTCTTGCCCGAACGGGAAACAGAGCCATGCCCGAAGTTCGCGCCCGCGGCAAAACCGCCAATCAAATCCTGTCGCGGCTCTCGCGAGCCGATTTCGGTTTGCTGGAACCGCACCTCGAAGCCGTCGATCTTCCCCGCCGCAAGCAGCTCGAAGCCCGCAAGAAGCGCATCGATCAGATCTACTTTCTGGACGCCGGATTTGCGTCCGTGGTCGCCAACGGCAGCGGCAAGCGGCAAATCGAGATCGGCCTGATCGGGCGGGAAGGCATGACCGGCTTGGGGGTCATCATGGGCAACGACCGCGCGACGCATGAGACGTTCATGCAGGCCGCAGGCAATGGTCAGCGCATGAGCGCGGCCAGGTTGCGCGAGGCCGACGAGCAAAGCAGCACCTTGCACCGGACGCTGCTGCGCTATGCCCACACGTTCATGGTGCAGACCGCGCAAACGGCGCTGGCCAACGGCCGCAGCAAGATCGAGGAGCGGCTGGCGCGCTGGCTGCTGATGGCAAGCGACCGCCTCGATGGCGACGACCTGCCCCTCACGCACGAATTCCTGGCAATCATGCTGGGCACGCAGCGCCCCGGGGTGACAATTGCCCTGCATTCTTTGGAGCACGCTGGTTTGATCAGCACCTCGCGAGGCAACGTCACCATCCTCGATCGTAAGTCGCTGATGGAAACCTCCAACGGCACCTACCAGGCGCCCGAGGCCTGAGGTCGCCTTTCCTCGCATCGTTCTTCGTAATCGTCAGCTGATACGAAAGCGCGCAACCGCCGCTTCGTCGACATCGACGCCGAGACCGGGCCCGGTCGGAAGCTCGATGACACCGTCGCGGAGCGGCACGAGCTGCTTGACGATGTCCTCGGCCAGATAAAATCGGGTCAGGCTCACCCCCCAGTCGATCGAGGGCACGGCGCAGGCCAGATGCACGGCCGCCGCAGTGCCGATGCTCGACTCGGCAATCTTGGCAGCGACGTTGACCCTGAGACCGAGGCGCTGACACAGCTCGGCCGCTTGCAGAGCCGCATCGAACCCGCCGAGCTTGATCAGCTTGAGGGAAATGCCGCCGGCACCGGCCTGCGCGTGCGCCTCGACGTCGGCCAGCGAATGAATGCCCTCGTCCACACCGATCGGAACCGCCGACGAGCGCGCGAGCGCCGCGAGGCCTTCGAGATCGGCGTGCCCGAGCGGCTGTTCCAGAAAGAGCAGGCCGGCTGCGCGGGTCGCTTCCAGATAATCCCGCGCCGCCTCGAGGGTGAAGCCGCAGTTGGCATCGGCGCAGAGCGGCGTGCCGGGGGCAAGCGCCGCGCGCACGGCGTGGGTGGTGGCGATATCCTGCGCGAGCGGCTTGGTCGCGACCTTGAGCTT
>DATEVP010000067.1:0-2640 GCA_035258465.1 Hyphomicrobiaceae bacterium | reverse complement strand
CATCACGCCGGTGCCGGGGGGCGTCGGGCCGATGACGGTGGCGTGCCTGCTCCGCAACACGCTGGAAGCAGCGAAGGCGAGGTGTCAGACCCTGAGGGTCTGAGCGCGCCTGGATAGGTGTGCAATGCCATCCTCGTCGTCAGACCCAGGGGATTTCGTCACTGAGGTTCGCAAATGTGGTGTCAGACTCGGGAGGGTCCGACACCATCGCTTTGAACAGCATTGTTGTGAGCTTGTTTGGCGTTGTTGATGGGCTCGTTTGGCGTTGTTTGGCGATGTATTTTCATAGTGGAATGTCAGCATCTTGGTTAAATTGTTTCACGTGAAACATTAGGCGGAAGTTCCCCGAGAAGGTAAGGGGAACATGCTGGCGACGCCTCTGAAGACGCTAGACTTTTCTGGATGTCGGGCTGCGGATGGTGAGCCGAAATGTAGTCATGTCTGCGGCGCAATGACTCAGGCGTGACCTGAGCAAATCGTGCTTTTTGCGCGTCATGCACATCGACACGATCCCCAACCGCAACTCGAAGCCGGCCTATCTGCTGCGCGAGAGCTTTCGTGACGGCAAGCGCGTAGGCAAGCGCACGCTCGCCAACCTGTCGTCGCTGCCGCTGGCTCAGATCGAGATGATCCGGCGCGTGCTGAAGGGCGAGAGGCTGGGGCCCATCGAGGACGGGCTGGCGGTGATCCGCTCGCAGGCGCACGGCCACGTCGATGCCGTGCGCGGGGCCATGCGCCGGCTGGGCTTCGACAAGGCTGTAGATGCCAAACCATCGCGCGAGCGCGACCTCGTCATCGCCATGGTTGCCGGCCGCATCATCGCACCAGAGGCGAGCAAGCTCGGCATGACGCGCGCCTGGGCCGACACGACGCTCAGCGAGGACTTGGGCATCGCGGATGCGCGCGAGGACGAGCTCTACGCGGCGATGGACTGGCTGATCGAGCGCCAGGAGGCGATCGAGAAACGGCTCGCGAAGCGGCATTTGAAGGATGGCGGGCTGGTGCTGTTCGATCTGACATCGAGCTACTTCGAGGGCGTCACCTGTCCGCTAGCGAAGCTCGGCTACAGCCGTGATGGCAAGCCCGGCACGCTGCAGGTCAATTACGGTCTCATGACGGACGCTCGCGGCTGCCCGGTGTCGGTGTCGGTGTTCGAGGGCAACACGGCCGATCCCAAGACGCTGCTGGCGCAGGTGGAGAAAGCCAGGGGAAGATTCGGCATCGAACGGCTAGTCATGGTCGGCGACCGCGGCATGATCTCGAATGTGCAGATCGAGGCGCTCGCCAGGCTCGACGGCGTCGACTGGATCACGGCGCTGAAAAGCGGCGCCATCGCCAAGCTCGCCGACGCCGGACACTTGCAGCTCGACCTGTTCGACGAGCGCAACCTGATCAGCCTGACGCACGACGATTACCCCGGCGAGCGGCTCATCGCCTGCCGCAATCCCGCTCTCGCCAGGCTCAGAGCCGAGAAGCGCAAAGACCTGATCGCGGCCACGACGCGCGAGCTGGAGAAGGTCGAGGGCATGGTGACGGCCGGCAGGCTGCAGGGCGCCGACAAGATCGGCGTGCGGGTCGGCAAGGTGATCGGCAAATACAAGGTCGCCAAGCACTTCGACCTCACCATCGAGGACGCCTCGTTCGCCTTCAAGGTCGATGAGGCGCGCGTCGCGGCCGAGGCGGCGCTCGACGGGCTTTACGTGATCCGCACCAGCGTCGCGAGCGCCGACATGACGGCCGAGCAGGCGGTGCTCGACTACAAGCGGCTGGCCGAGGTCGAGCGCGCTTTCCGCTCGCTGAAAGGGGTCGATCTCCAGGTGCGCCCGATCCGCCACCGCCTCGAGGCCCGCGTGAAGGCGCACATCTTCCTTTCCATGCTGGCCTACTACGTGCAGTGGCACATGATCCAGGCGTGGCAACCGCTGACGTTCGCGGACGAGGTGGGCGAGGATGTCTCCCGCCTCAGCGATCCCGTGGCGCCAGCCAGACGCTCGCCGGCCGCACTCACCAAGGTGCACACGTGCACGCTGGCGGACGGCACGCCGGCGATGAGCTTCACGCGCCTGCTGGCGCACCTGGCGACGATCGTGCGCAACACGCTGCGGCCCAAGAACGCCCGCGCCGGCGAGGCGACCTTCACCCTCACCACCCGCCCCAATCCCAAGCAGCAACAGGCCCTCGATCTGATCGCCGCCATCGCCATGTAGACAGTGACGCCCACCGCGCTTCGATCTCAACAGTTTGAAGCGGAAGGGAGATCGTCAGTAGCGTTCAGGGAACTTCGGTCTAGCTGACCACGGCCCCATCCGTCACGCGGCGCCAGTTGGTCCCGTCCGAGAATGCCGGCACGGCACCGCCAGACTCATTCGACACATAGATCATCGATCCGGCGCGCCGACGCATCGAGAGCACCGCCGTGGCCTAGCAAGCGCATTGGCTGAAGAGCCACGGACGAGATGCAGTACGCTTGATCGCGTGCCGCAAGCTCCTCCTCCCCCTGTGCCGAGGTGAGGCCGAGGCACGAAGGAGGGGGGAGGACGGAACGCCACGGGCTTAGACGGCCAATCCTCCCTCTCCCCGCTTGCCCTCGGGTTTAATGTGGGCAGGGCGGATGTGAGGAAAGCCCGAGGGCTTGCGGGG
>DATEVP010000066.1:0-3989 GCA_035258465.1 Hyphomicrobiaceae bacterium | reverse complement strand
CGATCCACACGCGCTCGTACCTTTGTCCGCGCGCGGCCGCCGCAACCACGGAGAGCCACGGCACGCGCGCGCCGTCGCAGTCGAGATCGAACCGGTAGACCGTCCATTGCCGGCACATATCCGGATTGACGGGAGAGCAGGCCGTGAAGTTGCGCTGCTCCCTGCGGCCGAGGACGCGGTGCCCCTCGTCGCGGGCACGGCTGAGCATCGGCTGTCCATCGACCACCGAGCAGGCATAGGGCATCACCAGAAGGTCATCTGCCCGTGCTGCCGCGCCGGTCAGCGCGAGACATGCGACGACGGCGAGGCAAGCGTTCGTTCGTAGCGAAACCCACATGCGTCAGCCCCGTCGCGCAAGGTGCCTGGCGGGCCGGATGGATTCGGTCCGGCCGCGCCGAAAAACACAAGTCGGCCCGGACCTTGGCAGCTTTGTGGCGCGCGGCACCATGCCGCCGTCGCGACGTGCAGAATGACGTCAATTGCCGGTGCCCGACGGCTGCACACTGGATCGCACGGGCCCGGCGGCAATGCAGCTGGATGGCGGATGTTTGGCGGCAGGCCAATCTCGACACCGCCCTGAGCCCTGTCGAAGGGCGCATGAGAGGCACCGTCGGGGCCGCGTGGTTCGACAAGCTCACCACGAGGGTGCAGGTGACGCTACGTGGCTTTCGTTACTGCTTCGCAGGGCCCATCGGGCGGCAGACCACCTCGCCTGTCGGCGGCTTCGGCTGGCAGTCCCAGAGCCGCGTGTCGGCTTTTTGCTCCTGGGGTTGCCGCGCAGGAGGCGTGCTGGCCGGCTCGGCCGCGGTCATTTTCGGCTTCGGCGCGGCGGGTGCCTTCGCCTCGGGTGCCGCTGGTTTCTTCGACGGGTTACAGACGATCGCTCCCGTCGGGCCTGGCTGGCAGTCCCAGAATTGCGAGTCTGCCTTTTGCTCCTGCGGCGACCGGGCAGGCGCCGGCGCAGGTGCCACGGCGGTCAGTTTCGCGCGCTCCGCCGCTGCCTTTGCGGCGCGCTCTCGGGCGAACTGTTCCTCCAGCTGGGCTGCGGCCTCCTTGGCGGCGCGCTCGCGGATCAGTTGTTGCTGCTGCTCACGGGCCAGCTGTTGCTCATGCGGGTCCGGCACGGCCCTGGCGACCTGCTTTCGCGGTTCCACCGGCGGTGGAGCCGCCGCCGCAGCCTCGGCGCCCGTCTCCCGCAGTTGTCTGAATGCCTCCCCGGCGGTGCGTTGCGCCGCGCGCAATTGTCTCAACGCCTCCTCGGCGGCAGCTTCCTTGGCGGCGCGATCTTGGGCCGATTCGCCCTGTTGAGCCCCAATCGCGGAAAACGCCGGGCTGTGCATGCGCGACGGGTCGGACGCCTGCCGGGCGGCACGCTCGACGGCATCGGACTGCTGCGGGGCGACCGCCCGAACCGAAAGGCTGTTCGCCTGAGGCCGGTTGGCCGGCTGCGGCGCGGCGGCCTGCTCGGTGGGCTGGGGTGCTGTCGGCCTGTACGTCAGCCGCTTGTCCGATCCGCTCGACGTGGTTTGCGGGAGCGCCACGAGCAGCCACCCGACCGTCGCGGCCGCGATTACGGCAGCCACGACCGCGGCGACGATCACGGGGGGATTGATCTTGTCGCTGAGGCTCTTGAAACCGGCTACCGCGCGCAGGCGCAGGTCGCTGGCCACGGTCTGCCAGTACGGGGGCTGCTTTGGCCAGTGCTCGATCACGGACTGACCTTGCCGGGGATTGTAGGTGCCGAAATTCCAGATATGACCCTCCGGATCGCGGCACGAATAGCCGCGCCCGCCGTAGTCGTACTCGGTGATGTCCAGGATTTCGGCGCCAGAAGCTTTCGCGTGGCGGTAATGCAGATCGGCATCGTCGATGACGAAATAGCAGCTCTGCATCTCGGCGCCGATCTCTTCCGGCGGCTTGGCCACGCCGGGGTCGGGCCCGCGCACGGGCAACAGCAAGATCATGTCGTTGCCGAACATCAGCCGGGCGTGGAGGATGGTGCCGTCCACCGCGGTGACGATATCGTGCCTTTCGAACCCGAAGGCCCCGCACAGCCAATCGACCGCTGCCGCCACGTTGCGATATCGCAGGGCTGGCAGGAGCCTCGAGCCGGTCGCATCGGCGATGGTACGCATGACGACTTCCCCACACCCAAGCGCCCGTGACAGGCACGCGGACAGCCTTGTTGCAGTGCGCGGTCGGCAAGAGTGAGGCGCACAAATAGCAGCTTGGCCGCGCTCGAGATATCGAGCGATCAGTCAATCTCCGAACCGAGGTTATCCACCGGAAGTAGTAAGGTACAGCCCACCGAGTGTCGAACGGCCCCGGGCGGGCTTTGAGTGTTGCGTCCAAGTAACACTTCCAGCGCCAGTCATTTGCGCCCGCTCCGCTGGGCTTGACGGTCTTTACTCTGTCACTTCGGCGTCCGGCCCTCGCCGATGTCCCAATAGAGGCCCGCCATCAGGGTTCCGGCAGAACGCGTGACGGAGAGCAAAATATGCTCGTTGGGCGCGTGCTGGGAACAGGAGGGATAGGAGTGCGGGATCCACAGGGTGGGCATGCTTAGAATATCCGTGAAGATGTCGTTGCAGATCGAGCCGCCGGTCTGCGGCACCACGGCCGGCTTGGCGTTGGCCGACCGCTGCAGGGAGGCGGCGACGAACTGTGCCCAGGGGTGGTCGGGCTCGGTGCGGGTGGCGGCGAAGCGGCCATCGTTGACCGCGGGCGGGGGGATGACCTTCACGGTGGCATAGCCCTTGGCGTCGAGATGGCGCTGCAGCGCCGGCATGACGCCGTCGATGGCCGTGCCGGCGATGAAGCGCAGCTGGCAATTGGCGACCGCCTTGGGAGGGATGGCGTTCACTGGCCGTCCCGGCGTGCCAGCGGTGAAGGCCAGGATGTTGAACGTGTTGGAGGCATAGACCCGCTCGGCCGGGGTGAGGCCAGGGTCGCCCCACGCTTCGTCCACCTCGGGTCCGGCCTCGCCGCCGTCGATCTCGACATCGGCCAGGCAATCCTTGACGGCCTTGGTCATGGGCGGGGCTTTGAGCGCTGGAACCAGCAGCTCCCCCGTGGGCCCGACGATCGAGGCCAGGGCATGCGCGAGGATCACGCCCGGGTTGGCGATGAGCCCGCCCCAGTTGCCCGAGTGATGCCCACCCTCGCGCAGATCGCAGACGAGGTCGAAGTTGATGACGCCGCGGCAGCCGAGCGTGATGGTGGGCCGCTCGGGGCTGACGCGCGGACCGTCGGAGGCGACCAGCACATCGGCGGCGAAATCCGCCTTGTGCGCCGCCACCAGCTCGGCCAGTCCCTTGGAGCCGGCCTCCTCACCCGTCTCGATGATGAACTTGGCGTTGAAGCCGAGCCGGCCGCCGCGCTCGGTGCGGACGGCATCGAGCGCCGCCATGTTGAGCGTGTGCTGGCCCTTGTTGTCGGCGGTGCCGCGTCCGTAGAGGCGGTCGCCGTCGCGGGCGATGATCCACGGGCCCTTGCCTTTGGTCCACTGGTCCTCCTGGCCGCGCACGACGTCGCCGTGACCGTAGCCCAGCACGGTCGGCAGGCCGGGCGCCTCGAATAGGGTGGCGAGCAGCACGGGACCCTGCCCTGGCCGCGGGTTGTCGTAGACGCGCGTGGTGAAGCCCAACTGCTGGAATGCCGGCGCCATCTCCTCGTCGAGATAGCGCCTGAGCTCGGGCAGGCTGTCGGGCAGCTTCTGGCTTTCGGTGCGAAAGGCGATGCGGCGGGCGAGCTCCGCCTCGAAGCCGCCGCCGTCGACATAGGCGCGCATGCGGGCTATGGCACCGGCGCGGGTGCCCTGCGTGCTGCCTTGTGCCATGAGGACGATCCTCCTCCCTGTCCGCGAATGCGGCAGGCTGCGTCGACCAATGCTAGCTTGATACAGCAATGGCCTTCAGCGCCAGGGCCGAATGGAGCTCCGCCAATGACCGATGCAGATGCCCCGCCTGACGGCCGTATCACGACCGAGC
>DATEVP010000065.1:0-2086 GCA_035258465.1 Hyphomicrobiaceae bacterium | reverse complement strand
GTGCACGGTGCGGTCGAAGGTCTGGCCGGCAAAGGCCTTGCCGTGCAGCGTGCCGTCCGCATTGCGGTCGAAGAAGCAGCCGATCTCGTTCTCGAGCTCGTGCACGCGCTCGACGGCCTTGGTCACCAGGGTCCAGGCCATCTCCTGATCGGGGAGCCACTTGCCGCCCTCGATGGTGTCCATGAAATGGCGCTCGACCGAGTCGCCCGGATTGAGGGCGACGTTGTAGCCGCCCTGCACCATGCGCGTGCAGCCGCATTTTCCCAGCAGGCCCTTGGTGGCGACGGTGATATCGAGCGCGGGGTTGGCCTGATGCGCGTGCAGCGCGGCGAACAGCCCGGCGCCGCCGGAGCCCAGGATCAGAATGTCGGTTTCGAACCGTTCGAGCATGAGTGCGTCGGCCACGCGGGCCTACACCGTCAGGTCGAAGTAGATGCGGGCGAGATCGATGCGAAACTCGACCGCCTCGAAGTAAAGGGCCCCTTCGGGCTGCTTCAAGACCTCGAGCTCGAAACCTTGCTCCGCTCGACGATAGTGCTCGACCCTCATCTGGTCCTGGTAGATGAACGCGATGTGGCGGACGGTTGGGAGCGACTTGTAGAAATCGAGCTTCGGACCGCGATCAACGTCGATCGTCGAAGGCGAGAGGACTTCGATGATCACCAAAGGGTCGGTGATGTAGGTTCCGGCACCCACTGCTCCGCAGCGAACGACGACATCGGGCCTCGTCTTGTCGGTATCGCGCGGGTCGTCCGAGCGTTGCACGCGCATACCGCCCTGGCAGGTCCGACAGCCGCGCGCATCCATCGCAAGTTTCAAGGGCGCGCCGATGTTGCCGGCGATCTGCTCGTGCACCTCGGTCGGGTTTGTCATCATGACGATGACGCCTTCGACCAGCTCGAAAAGCGCCGTGTCGCCTTGCGCCCCGACGAATGCGTCGAAGCCCTCGACAGTCACAGGTTCGGCGCGGCGCAACGCAGTGGTCATCGGCTCCTCTCCGCAAACCACAGGTTAGCGGTGGCGAGCGCGTATGTCATCGGTCGCGGCTAGTTAATTGCGCGCAAAAGGAACAATGCCGCGACAACTATGGCGCCTCCGCCGGCAAGCAGGGCCAGCCGCCTTTGCCCCTGGCGCCACGGGAGATTCTCGACGATGAGGACACGGATGCCGCCGAGCATGTGCACCGCCAGCAGAAATACGAGGCCGGTCTCCGTCAGCTTGACGAGTGGGTTCGCGGTCCATTGCAGAAAGCTGTCGAGCCGGGCCTCGCTTTGGATGGCGAGGCCGAGGGCGAGAAAGTGCAGCGGCAGAAAGCAGGCAAGCGCGAGGCCGGAGATGCGATGCACCATCGCGGCGATCCACAAGGGGTCGCGACGGTGGCCGGCGTTATGCTGCGGGTTGCGTCTCATGGCAGCACCACGGCGGCGACCGCCCTGAGGCCCAGCGCAGCCAGAACCATGGCGAAGCCCCACGCGAGGATGTCGAGCTGGCGGCCGCGCAACCCTGTCCATTCGGAGGCCACGGCCCGCACCCCGATCGCCCCGTGCACGGAGGCCGCCAGCACGAAGAGCGCGTAGTACGCGGCCCAGCCGATGCTGCCGCGCGTGCGCCCGAGGATGTCGGCGGCGCTGAGACCCCGGCTCGTCGCGTAGTAGATGATCGCCAGGTGCGCCAGCACCAGCGGCACCATGATCGCCGCCGTCGCCCGCTGCAGCACGTAGAGCCGCACGTTCATGGGCGGGCTCCGGCGGCAGTGGCGACGCCTCCCCCTGTGTCGAAGGCGGGCCTTCGACACGAACGAGGGGGGAGGGCGATGCGTCCGCGACTTAGATCGGCCATTTCCGACCGAGCCGCGTATCAGGAGGCCGATCTAAGTCGCTGGACGCATCGGGTGGGGGTGACGGGCCGCGCCCGCGACAAGACACCCCCACCTAGGAACGCCATCGGACTTAGCTCGCCTGATGGTGGGCGGATCGTGGTCGCCATGGGCTAGCTAAGCCCGTGGCGTTCCGTCCTCCCCCCTCCAGGGGGAGGGGAGCATTTCCGCCTTGGCGGAGAATGACGGTGTAGCGAGAGGCGAGGGCGG
>DATEVP010000064.1:0-2109 GCA_035258465.1 Hyphomicrobiaceae bacterium | reverse complement strand
CTGCGCCCGCGTCAGGCCGACCGCGCGCACCCGCCGCTAGAACACGGTGCGCAGAAGCCGGCCTACGTCGGTGATCGAGTAGCCGATGTAATTCTCGTCGTCGGGATTCATCGGATTGGGGCGACCCCCTTGGCGCCGATTAGTAACCTAGGTTACTATATCCCTGACCATGGTTGTCAAGGCCAAGATCACGGGCGCCATGAGCGACGATGCCGTCTACAAGCTGACCCTGCCGCAGCGCGCCCTGGTCATCCTCACCATCGTGCTGAGCACGACGATCTATGCCGGATCGGTGCTGATCTCCTCGGCCCTGCTGCCGCAGCTCCAGGGCGTGCTCTCGGCGACCCAGGACGAGGTGTCGTGGGTGATGACGTTCAACATCGTCGCCACGGCCGTGGCGACCCCGGCAACGGGCTGGCTCGCCGACCGCCTCGGCGCGCGCGCGACCATGATCTGGTCGGCGGCGCTGTTTGCGGTCTCCACCTTCATGTGCGGGGCCTCCAATTCGCTGGAGGAGCTGATTTTCTGGCGCATCGTGCAGGGGGCCGCCGGCGCGCCGCTGGTGCCGCTCGGACAAACCATCCTGCTCGACAGCTCGCCCCGCGCCCAGCACGCCACGGTGATGTCGATCTTCGGCATGTCCAACATGATCGGCCCGTCGCTGGGACCGATGTTCGCCGGCCAGATCGCCGAGACGCTGGGCTGGCGCTGGGGCTTCTGGATGATCGTGCCAGTCGCCGTCGCCTCGGTCATTCTCAGCTGGCTCTCGCTGCCGAAGACCGAACGCAAGGCAAGCAGCCGGCTCGATTGGCTGGGTTTCATCAGCTTGTCGGCCGGCATTGCCGCCGGCCAGCTCGTTTTCTCGCGCGGGCAGCGCCTCGACTGGTTCGACAGCGCCGAGATCGTCATGGCGACGTTCATCGGCGGCGTCATGATCTACGTCTTTTGCGTGCACAGCCTGACGACCGAGCGGCCGTTCGTGCGCCTGAGGCTGCTGGCCGACCGCAACTACGCGCTGGGCCTCGTCCTCGTCACGCTGTTCGGCATGCTCAACTTCGCCCTGATCGTGCTGTTGCCGCCGCTGCTGCAGCAGCACGCCGGCTACCCGGAGTCGGCGATTGGCGAGATCATCGGTGCACGCGGGATCGGCTCGGCTATCGGTTTCCTATTGGCCATGCCCATGGCCCGCCTCGACCCACGCCTGAGTTTGTCGATTGGCGCGCTGGTGCAGGTGACGACCGGCTTCTGGCTGATGAGCTTCGACCTCAACGTCGACCTGACGACGCTGATGCTGTGCAACGTGCTGCAGGGCGTGTCGATTGGCGTGTCGTGGGTGCCGCTGACGGTGATCACGTTCTGGACGCTGCCGCCCGAGTACCGCGCCGAAGCCATGTCGGTGTTCCATCTGTTCCGCAACTTCGGCTCCAGCCTGTTCATCTCGATTGCGGTGGCCGAGATCGTGCGCACGTCGGCCACCAACTATGCGCGCCTGACCGAGTACGCCTCGCCTTACAACCGCGTGCTGGAGATGCCCTGGGCGATGGGCGGCTGGAGCGTCGAGAGTGCCGCCGGGTTGGCCAAGCTTTCCGGCGAGATGGCGCGCCAGGCCACCATGATCGGCTACAGCAACGCCTGGGCGCTCTACACGCTCGCCGCGGTGGCGTCGCTGCCGATCTGCCTGCTGGCGCGGCTGCCCAAGGCGCGTGCGGCGACGGCTTGAGGCGGCAGCTTCTCAATGGAGTCGATGGAATCGTTTTGCCGTGCCGGCGAACAGGTCGGCTTTCTCGGCGGCGCTGGCGCCTTTGGCGAGGAGCTTGCAGGCGTTCCAGAACACCGGATAGCTGTAGGAGCCCTTGTCGACGGGGAAGTTGCTCTCGAACATGCATCGCGAGGGGCCGAAGGCCTCGATGCAGGTTTCGATATAGGGCCGCCACGCCGCCGCGAGCGTCTCCGACGACGGGGGATCGACCTTGTCGTGAAAACCGAAGCCGCCGATGCGCATGCCAAGCCCGCCCAGCTTCACAAAGACGTTCGGGCACGCGGCCAGCGCCTGGATGGAGGTTCTCCACCCGGGAAGGATCTCCTGATGCTTGCCATGATAGGTCCCTA
>DATEVP010000063.1:0-21813 GCA_035258465.1 Hyphomicrobiaceae bacterium | reverse complement strand
CGTTTCTCATGCTCGGGATCGCACCGGGGTTCAATGCGACACCTGAGAAGTTCGACCTCGCCGTGCTGCTCACCCGCATCACCATGCCCTACCTGTTGTGCATGTCGGCGGTGGCACTGCTGTCCGGTGTCCTGAATTCGGTCGGCAAGTTCGTCGAAAGCTCCGCCGTCTCGATCGTCCTCAACCTCACGATGATGGCGGCAACCCTCGTTGCCATCATGCTCGGCCTCAGCAACGAGCCGCTTGCCGGCGTGATCCAGGCGTGGGGCGTGTTCGCGGCAGGAATTCTTCAGCTTGCCCTGCTCCTGTGGGGCGTGCGCCGCAATGGCTTGACGCTGAAGTTGCGGCTGCCACGGATGACCGAAGGTGTGCGCCGGCTCGTCACGCTGGGCATTCCCGGCATCGTTGCCGGCGGAGTGACGCAGCTCAACATCGTCATCGGCACCGTGATCGCCTCGCTGCAGGCAGGCGCCGTCTCCTACCTCTACTATGCCGACCGGCTCTACCAGCTCCCCCTCGGCATCGTCGGCGTCGCCGTCGGCGTGGTGCTGCTCCCCGATCTGTCCCGCCGGCTGCGTGCCGGCGACCACGCCGCCGTCGCCGACAACCAGAACCGCTCGCTCGAGTTCGCACTGCTGCTGACGGTGCCGGCAGCCGTGGCCCTGGCGGTGGCGGCCGAGCCCGTCATTCGCGTGCTGTTCGAGCGCGGCGCCTTCAAGGTCTCCGACACGGCGCCCACGGCCGCCGCTCTCGCCGCGTTCGCCCTGGGCCTGCCCGCCTTCGTGCTGATCAAGGTGCTGCAGCCGGCCTTCTTCGCGCGCGAGGACACGGCGACGCCGATGCGCTTCGCCGTCTGGAACATGGCCCTCAACGTCGTGGGCTCCGTGGCGCTCTTCTTCCTGTTCCGCGACATCGGCTGGATGCCGCACGTCGGCATCGCCGTGGCGACGACGCTGGCCGGCTGGCTCAACGCCGCACTCCTCTGGGCGACGCTGGCGAAGCGCGGCCAGTTCGTCGCCGACGCGCGCCTGAAGCGGGCGCTGCCGCTGATCGTGCTGGCGAGCCTGATCATGGGCGCCGCGCTGTGGCTCGCGGCCGGCTATCTCCAGCCTTGGTTCGGCGCGTCGCACGGGGTGATGGTGCGGATAACGGCGCTCAGCACGCTGGTCGGCTCGGGTCTCGTCATCTACGCCGCGGCGGTGCTGGCGTTGGGTGCGATGGAGCTGCGCCAGCTGCGCGGGCTGCTCCGCCGCAACCGCCCGACGCCACTTGCGTGACGGGCGCCCGCGCGTCATAAGCGCGCCGATCCCATCAAGAGACCAGCCATGAAGCTTCCGCAAAAGCCCACGCCCCGCGTCTTTTCCGGCATGCAGCCGTCCGGCAGCCTGCATCTCGGCAACTACCTGGGCGCCATGGTGCAGTGGGTGGAGATGCAGAAGAGCCACGAGTGCATCTACTGCGTCGTCGACCTGCACGCGATCACGGTCTGGCAGGAGCCTGAGGAGCTCAAGCAGTCGATCCGCGCGGTCACCGCCGCCTACATGGCGGCCGGCGTCGATCCCAAGAAGACCATCCTCTTCAACCAGAGCCGGGTGCACGAGCACGCCGAGCTCGCCTGGGTGTTCAACTGCGTCGCCCGCCTCGGCTGGCTCAACCGCATGACCCAGTTCAAGGAGAAGGCCGGCAAGGACCGCGAGAACGCCTCCGTCGGCCTCTACGCCTATCCGGTGCTGATGGCCGCCGACATTCTCGCATACCGCGCCACGCATGTGCCCGTCGGCGACGACCAGAAGCAGCACCTCGAGCTGTCGCGCGACATCGCCCAGAAGTTCAACAGCGACTTTGCCGTGTCGATCCGCGCCGCGGGCTTCGAGGACGGCACCTTCTTTCCGCTGCCCGAACCGGTGATCACGGGGCCGGCGACGCGCGTCATGAGTTTGCGCGACGGCACCAAGAAGATGTCGAAGTCGGAGCCATCCGATCTCTCCCGCATCAACATGACCGATGATGCCGACACCATCGCCAGGAAGATCCAGAAGGCCAAGACCGACCCCGAGCCGCTGCCGTCGGAAGAGGCAGGACTGGAGAAGCGACCCGAGGCCGAGAACCTGGTCGGCATCTACGCGGCGCTCGGCAGCACCACCAAGGCGGCCGTGCTCGCCGAATTCGGCAACGCCCAGTTCTCCACCTTCAAGAAGTCGCTGGCCGAGCTTGCCGTCTCGCGCATCGCCCCCGTCAATGCCGAGATGAACCGGCTGCTCGCCGATCCCGCCGCGATCGACCGCATCCTGGCCGATGGGGCGCAGCGGGCGAGGTCCATCGCCGCGCCCATCGTCGATCAGGTCAAGGATATCGTGGGCTTCCTGCGCTCGTGATGTGTCCGCATCATTCCCTCACGGGATGGTCCACGTCACGCCCGCTATGCCCCGGAAGCTGCCGAAGCCGTGAGGGTGAAAGCGTGCCAGGAACTGCCGAAGCTCCCATTTCCCCGCGAATGGAATTG
Organism: Hyphomicrobiaceae bacterium; assembly: GCA_035258465.1. Taxonomy (GTDB): domain Bacteria; phylum Pseudomonadota; class Alphaproteobacteria; order Rhizobiales; family Hyphomicrobiaceae; genus AWTP1-13. The sequence continues at coordinate 19,310 of DATEVP010000063.1, read as the reverse complement.
CAGGTCTCCCCGCATCAGAGCTTGCGAGCAATCAATTCGACGGGCGCTATGCGCCCCTTGGAAATGTTGTCGATCATGTTCTGCACTTTTTCAGGCGTGCTCTTGCCCATCAGAACATGTAGGCCGAGCGGTGGCGGTCCGCCTGCGGCCGCCGTCTTGGCTCGCAAGTCCGCGAAGAACCCAAGCGCAAAATCGCGCCGGTTGCGTTCAGCAGTCACAGCAAACCCTGCGCTCTGAAGCGCTTTCTTGTACCGCTCTGGTTCTGCCGCCGCGCTCAGGTCGGCGGTTGCTGCCCAGGGAACGGGAAAGGCGAGCTCGCCCGGCCCCGTTCGCATCACATCGTAGATGCCAAAGAGGGAGCCGGGCCGGAGCACGCGCGCCACTTCCGCCGCGAGCTTTTCCTTGTCCTCGATGTTCATGCCGACATGCAGCATGTACGCTCCCTCAAAATTGCCCTCAGCAAACGGCATCGAAAGCGCGCTGCCTTGCTGAAGGGATATGAGCGGATCGAGGCGAACCCACTTGCACAGGGCGTTGCCGGTTTCGACGTACTCAGCGGTCAGGTCTATGCCGGTGACCCGGCTGCCATATCGGCTGGCGACGAAGCGCGCGGCACCGCCGAGGCCACATCCAACGTCGAGAACATGCATCTGGGCAGAGAAGCCGAGCTGGTCGAGAAATTCCTCTGAAGCCCTGCGCCCGCCAATGTGGAACTCATCGACAGGGGCAAGATCATCGATCGTTACATTGCCTGTGGTCTTGCCAAGCGAGACGACCCCAGCGCGTATCGCCTCGGTGAGACCGCCATGCGTGTAGTGCTTGGACACATCGGTTTGCGCTGCCATCTGTGTCTCCGTGTGACGAATACTTCAGCGAGCTCAGCGACGTTACCGCAAATTGTTCCAGATGTGGACCACAGAGGACGACGCAACAAACCGGCGTCCCGCATCCGTGGACCGCTCACCAACTTCGGCAGGTTAGGGTCACAACTTGCCTTGTCATGTGCGGCGTCCGGCTGGAATGCGCCGAAAGCGGAGCCGCCGCTCATGCTCCCAGGCGTCGCCTGAGCGCGGCCAGTCAGCGGTCTTGCCCGCAGACAGCGCCGGGACAGGTCGGCCTGGTGTGAACGACTATTGTGCGGCAGACGCGTCCCGTGGCAGCATGAAGCATGGCACGCAAGAGACGCGTATTCGAGCAGGGCCACGCCCGCAAGCTGCTGGTGATCGTCGACGAGACGCCGGAGGTGGAGGGCGCGCTGTTCTATGCCGCCGGCCGCGTTTCCCATGTCGGCGGCTCCATCGTGCTGCTCTACATCATCGAGCCGGACAACCAGTTCTGGGACGCCGTGCGCCAGGTGCAGCTCGAGGAGCAGACCAACAAGGCGCGCGCGCTGTTTCGCCTGTTCCGGCGCAAGCTCACCAATGCCGGCCTCGAGAACGTCGTCACGGAAGAGGTGATCCGCGAGGGCAAGAAGGTCGAGGCCCTCCTGCAGCAGATCGACGAGGACGAGGACATTGCTGTGTTGGTGCTGGGTGCTTCGACGGAGGCGACGGGGCCAGGGCCGCTGGTGTCGTCGCTGGCGGCCGGCACGACGGCGGGCAAGTTCCCGATCCCCGTCACCATCGTGCCCGGCGACTTGCCCCTCGAGGAGATCGCCGCGCTGGCGTGAACTCCCTCCCCCTTGTGGGGGAGGGCCGGGGAGGGGGGGATCGCAGAACATCTGCCGTAGGGATTCCCCCCACCCCTAACCCCTCCCCACGTCGTGTCGGAGACGCGCCTTCGGCACGATGGGGAGGGGAATCAGCGCGGCCTTGGTTTTTGACCCCGCCGGCCCCATCTACTAGAATGATTCCAAACTGAGCGAGACTGGACCGCCGAGGCGCCCAATGTTCATCCAGACCGAGCCGACCCCCAATCCTGCGACGCTCAAGTTCATCCCCGGCAAGGCCGTGCTCGACGACGGCACCGCCGAGTTCCGGGCGCCGGCGGAGGCTGGCGCCTCGCCCCTGGCGCTGCGCCTGTTCGAGGTCGACGGCGTGACGGGCGTGTTCCTGGGCTCCGACTTCATCTCCGTGACCAAGCGCGAGGGCGACGAGTGGCAGCACATGAAGCCCGCCATCCTCGGCGCCATCATGGAGCACTACATGTCCGGCGCCCCGGTCATCGACGAGGGCGAGGAAGCGGAAGCCGGCGCGCGCGAGGACTTCGATCCGAAGGACGAGGAAACCGTCAAGACGATCAAGGAGCTGATCAATACGCGCGTGCGCCCCGCGGTTGCCAACGACGGCGGCGACATCGTCTTCCAGGGTTTCAAGGACGGGGTCGTGTTCCTGCACATGCGCGGCGCCTGCTCGGGCTGCCCCAGCTCGACCGCAACGCTGCGCCACGGCATCGAGAACCTGCTCAAGCATTTCTGCCCCGATGTGCAGGAGGTGCGGCCCGTCTGACCCTTTCCTAGGTTCGCCTGCAAAGACCCCGCTCGCTTGCGAGCGGGGTTTTCGCTATTTGTGGGCGAGGCAACGAGCGAGGCCGCCATGGCGAATAGACTGGACGAGGCGAGTTTGAAGCAGCTCCTCCTCGAGGCGCGAACGCACAATGTCTGGCTGCCGCGCGAGGTCCCGGACGGCCTGCTCAGGGAGCTCGTCGATGTCATGAAGATGGGCCCGACCAGTGCCAACTGCTCGCCCGCCCGCATCATCTTCGTCAAGTCCAAGGAAGCGAAGGAGCGCCTGAAGCCATTTCTTTCCGAAGGCAACCGCGACAAGACGATGAAGGCGCCCGTCTGCGCGATCATCGGCTACGACCTGGCTTTCTACGAACACCTGCCCAGACTGTTTCCGCACAACCAGGAGGCCAGGAGCTGGTTCGCCGGCAAGCCCGACCACATCCGCACGACCGCTGCGCGCAACGGCTCGCTGCAAGGCGGCTACTTCATTCTGGCGGCTCGGGCCCTGGGGCTCGATGCGGGTGCCATGTCGGGATTCGACAATGCCGGCGTCGACAGGGAGTTTTTCTCCGGCACCGAGGTGAAATCGAATTTCCTCTGCAATCTGGGCTTCGGCGACCGGTCGGCGCTCATGCCGCGCAGCCCCCGCTTTGCCTTCGACGAGATGGCGAAGATCCTTTAGGCCCGGGCCATGAATGTGCTGGCGATCGATAGCTGTCTCGGCGCCGTGTCGGTGGCGGTGCGCTGGCGCGATGCGGGCGGCGAATGGCGGATGCGCGACGCCTACGAGGCGCGCAGCGCCGGCCATGCCGAGCGGCTCATGCCGATGATCGCCGAGATAATGGGGACGGCGGGGCTCGCCTTCTCGGATTTGAACCGCCTTGCCGTCACGATTGGCCCGGGGAGCTTCACGGGCGTGCGCACCGGCGTGGCCGCGGCACGGGGGCTGGTCTTGGCCGCCGGTCTGCCGGTGGTCGGCGCGACCAGCCTGGCCGTGATGGCGCATCGGGCGAATGCGCTCCTCGGTGCGGCACGCGCCGGGCGGCTGCTGGCCGTGGCGGTCGATGCGCGCCGCGAGACGGTCTATCTCCAGCTCTTCCCTCTCGAGCCGGCGGAAATCAGAGCGGCTGCGCTGCTCGCACCCCGCGACGCGGCTCGGCACATCGGGGACCGGCCGGCGATCGTGGTCGGCTCGGGAGCGGTGGCGGTTGCGGACGCCCTTCGCGCGGCGGGCGGGCAGGCCGAGGTTGCTTTCGCCGATCTGCAGCCGCATGCTGCCGCGCTGGCGCTGATGGCGCCCGGTCTTGCCCCCGTCGAGCCGCTCAGACCTCTCTACCTGAGACAGCCCGATGCGCGGGCGCAGGACGACAAGTCGCTGCCGCGAGCCGCTCCATGACCAGCCCTGTCGATTACAAGCACGTCAGCATCCTGTGGGCCTCGCCGGAGCACGCCGCCGAGCTTGCCGAGTTGCATGCCCGCCTGTTTCCGAAAGCGTGGGATGGGCCAAGCTTCCAGCGCTTGCTCGCGCATCCCGGCTCCACGTCCTTCCTGGCGCGCGTCGGCCAGCCGCCGGAATCGAAGGCGGAGACCGTCGGCTTCATACTCGGCCAGCTCGCGGCCGATGAGGCCGAGATCCTCACGCTCGGCGTGCGCGCGGACCGGCAGCGGCACGGGATTGCCCGCCGCCTGGTCGAGGCCCTGGCCCGCGCCGCCAGGAAGGCCGAGGCGCGCCGGCTTCACCTCGAGGTCGGGCAGAACAATGCGCCGGCGCTGGCGCTCTACAAGAAGCTCGGGTTCCAGGAGAGCGGGCGGCGCAAGGGCTACTACGAGCAGCCGGGCAGCCCGGCCGAGGACGCCGTGGCGCTGACCCTCGTCCTCGCCGATTGACGGTTTGCGCCCCTGAAAGCGATTTTCCGGGCTCGTACATTGCGGGAGCGGGTCGGCTAACCTATAAGGGCGCCAAAGAGATTTCGCGCACGCCAGCAGCGCCCATGTCCGGCTCGTCAGACACGGCCCCCAGTCGCATCGAGCGGCTCATCTCCGAGAAGCGGCTGCGGATGACGGGACAGAGGCGCGTCATCGCCCGCGTCCTGTCGGCGGCGAAGGACCATCCGGACGTGGAGGAGGTCTATCGGCGCGCCAATGCCCTCGACGCCAACATCTCCCTCTCGACCGTCTACCGCACCATCAAGCTGTTCGCGGCCAAGGGCTTCCTGGAGCGGCACGATTTCGGCGCCGGCCGGGGCCGCTACGAGGAGGCCCCCAGGCGCCACCACGACCACCTGGTCGACATCGAGACCGGCCGCGTGATCGAGTTCCGCAACGAGGAGATCGAGCGCCTGCAGCAGCGGGTGGCGCGCGAGCTGGGGTTCAACCTGGTGGGGCACAAGCTCGAGCTTTACGGCGTGCCGATCAAGCGCGGGCGCAAATGAGGCGCTGCCGGGTGCGTCATGATTCACGGGGCTGCCGGCTTTGCCCCCGAGGCCGATCTCGGGTAAGTCTCGGCCGCCTCCAAATTGCGCCGCGCTGACGCGCTGGCCGGGCTCGCGAACATGGCCGCTGCAAAAAAGCTCTTCGTCAAAACCTTTGGCTGCCAGATGAACGTCTACGACTCGGAGCGCATGGCCGAGGTGTTGGCGGGCGAGGGCTTTGCCGAGACGGCCGCCATGCACGAGGCCGACGTCATCCTTCTCAACACGTGCCACATTCGCGAGAAGGCGGCGGAGAAGGTGTATTCCGACCTCGGCCGCATCCGGCAGGTGAAGGCCGCGCGCGAAGCTGAGGGCAAACAGACGCTCGTTGCCGTGGCCGGTTGCGTGGCGCAGGCCGAAGGCGCCGAGATGGTGCGCCGCGCACCCGTCGTGGACGTGGTGGTCGGCCCGCAAAGCTATCACCGGCTCGGCGACCTCATCGCCCGCGCCAGGCGCGAGGCGCGCGCCATCGTCGACACTGGCTTTCCGGAGGAGGACAAATTCGGCCGCATGCCCGAGCGTGCGACGGCGCGGGCGGCAACCGCGTTCCTCACGGTGCAGGAGGGTTGCGACAAGTTCTGCACCTTCTGCGTCGTGCCTTATACGCGCGGGGCTGAGTTCTCGCGCCCCGTGGCCGACGTCGAGGCCGAAGCGCGCCGGCTCACCGATCATGGCGTGCGCGAGATCACGCTGCTGGGCCAGAACGTCAATGCCTACCATGGCCTTGGTCCCGATGGCCGGCCGTGGACGCTGGCGCGGCTGATCGCCCGGCTTGCCCGCATCGATGGGCTGGAGCGGCTGCGCTACACCACCAGCCATCCCGGCGACATGAGCGACGATTTGATTGCGGCGCACGGCGAACAGCCGAAGCTGATGCCCTATCTGCACCTGCCGTTCCAGTCGGGCGCCGACCGCATCCTCGCGGCCATGAACCGCAAGCACACGGTCTCCGACTATGTGGACCTCGCTCGCCGGGTGCGGGCGGTGCGACCCGATCTGGCGTTATCCACCGATATCATCGTCGGCTTCCCCGGAGAGACGGAGGCCGAGTTCGAGGCAACCTTGGGCCTCGTAGACCAAGTCGGCTTCGCCCAGGCCTACGCCTTCAAGTACAGCCCCCGCCCCGGGACGCCGGCCGCGGCCATGGCCGACCAGGTCGCAGAGACGACCAAAGTCAGCCGGTTGCATCGGCTGCAAGCCGTGCTGGCAAGCCAACAAACGGCGTTCAATTCGACTTGCGTCGGCAAGCTCATGCCGGTGCTGTTCGAGCGCAAGGGCCGCCGCGCCGGCCAGCTCATCGGCCGCTCGCCCTATCTGCAAGCCGTTCATGCACCAGCAGATTTGAGCCTTCTGGGGCGTATCGTGGAGGTTGCAATCGAAGGCGCGGGACCCAATAGTCTGTCGGGGGTCCTGGCGGCGAGCGCAGCCGAGCCGGCTTGATGCCGATCTCAGCTGTTTGTGCTAGGCTGCCGATCTACGGATTCTCTTGGATACTCACATTCGCAAGGAGGCCGGCTACTTGACTGGCGTTCGCGGGCCAGCGGCGACAGGTCTGGGCAAGCAGATCAGGGATGCGCAGGCGCGCCTGGTCGTGCCTTTCGAGGACAACCGGCACCTCAACGTGTTGCTGGGCGAGTACGACGGACACCTCGCCCTGTTGGAAGAGCGCCTCGGCATCGAGGCGCATGCTCACGGCAACGTCGTGACGCTGACAGGCCCCGCGGCCGCCTGCGAGACGGCGCGCGACGTGCTCGAAAAGCTCTACGCGCGCATCCGGCAAGGCGAGGACGTGGGCGCCGGCGACATCGACGGGCTGCTGCGCCATGCCAACGGGGAGACGCCGGCAGCCGATGGGCTGGCCCAGATCCGCACGCGCCGGCGGGTGGTGACGGCGCGCACGCTCAACCAGGGCGTCTACATTCAAGCCATGGAACGCACGGATCTGGTGTTCGGGCTGGGTCCGGCCGGCACGGGCAAGACCTATCTGGCCGTGGCCTTCGCGGCGCAATGCCTGGAGCGCGGCGAGGTCGAGCGCATCGTGCTTTCGCGGCCGGCGGTGGAGGCGGGCGAGCGACTTGGCTTCCTGCCGGGCGACATGCGCGAGAAAATCGATCCCTATCTGCGGCCGCTCTATGACGCGCTCTACGACGTGCTGCCGCCGGCCAAGGTGGAGCGCGACCTCGTCACCGGCGTGATCGAGATCGCGCCGCTCGCCTTCATGCGCGGGCGCACGCTGGCGCATGCCTTCGTCATCCTGGACGAGGCGCAGAACACCACCAGCATGCAGATGAAGATGTTCCTGACCCGTCTCGGCGAAGGCTCCAAGATGGCGGTCACCGGCGATCCGAGCCAGGTCGATCTGCTGGCCGGGCAGAAATCGGGGCTGGAGGATGCCGTCGGCCTGCTGGCCGGGATTGCCGGCATCGAGGCGATCCGCTTCACGTCCGCCGATGTCGTCCGCCGCGACCTCGTCGCGCGCATCGTCGAAGCCTACGACAAGGCCCGCTAGTGTGATGATCGAGAAATTCGCCTGTTCTGGCGGCAAGGCTTCGAGCGAATTTCTCGATCTGAGTCACACTAGCAAGACTTTGATTCTAGTGTCCCTCATGATTCCGAAGTTCGCTCCCCAGCCTGACATCGAGCGCAGGCGAACTTCGGAATCGGGACACTAGGTCGAGCTGGGCAATGAACGAGTCCGGCGACAGCACCACCGTTTCCGAGATCGGGGTCGAGGCCGAGCCCGAGCCTCCAGATTCGCTCACCCTCACGATTGCGAGGGAGGACGGCGACTGGACCGGGATGGAGAGGCTGGAAACGGCCATCCGCCGCGCGGCGGCCGCCCTTGCCAGCCATCCCGCCTGCACCCGCGCCCGCGGTGCGGAGGCCGGCGTGGCGCTGGCGAGCGACGCCTTCATCCGCCGGCTCAATTCCACCTATCGCGGCAAGGATGCACCCACCAACGTGCTGTCGTTTCCTTTCCAGGCCCCGCCCGGCGCCGATACGAAGGATCGATACCTGGGAGACCTCGTGCTGGCGTCCGAGACCATCCGCAGGGAAGCGGGGGAGCGCGGCATCCCACCGCTCCATCACGTTCAGCACCTCGTCGTGCACGGGCTGCTGCATCTCCTCGGCCATGACCACGAAAGCGACGCTGAAGCGGAGAGAATGGAACGTCTGGAAAGCGAAATTCTCGCGGAGCTGGGGATCGATCCCTTGGCGGATCGGCATATATGAGCTCGAAAAACTCTCACGTCGCGTCACTGGGGTAGCGAAGCGATGAACACGAAACCGGATGCGGCAGTTGCACCCGCCGAGACAGCCCCGGCGGAGCAAACTCACGGCTGGCTGGCGGCATTGCGCGCCCGCCTCGGCCTGCCCGGCGCGCCGACACTGCGGGCCACGCTGGAAGATGCGCTCAAAAGCGACGGGCATGCGTTCTCGGCCGAGGAGCGCGAGATGCTGCTGCGCATCCTGCGCTTCGGCGCACTCCGGGTCGACGACGTCATGGTGCCGCGCGCCGATATCATCGCCGTCGACGAGAACGAGTCGATCTGGGAGCTGCTGAACACCTTCGACGCCGCCGGCGTCTCGCGCGTTCCCCTCTTTCGCGAGACGCTCGACGACCCGCGCGGCATGGTCCACGTCAAGGATCTGACGCGCTGGCTGATCGGCGAGGCCCTGGGCCGCCCGGCGAGCGAGGGTCACGTGCAGTCGGCCGACCGGCCGCCGATCCCGGCGGCGTCGGGTACAGGCATGCCCGATCTGGGCCGCGCCAACCTGTCGAAGCCGATCGCCTCCACCAAGCTGCGGCGGCCGATGATCTACGTGCCGCCGACGATGCCGGCCGCCAATCTGCTCATTCGCATGCAGTCGACCCACATCCACATGGCGCTCGTGGTCGACGAGTACGGCGGCACCGACGGGCTGGTCACCATCGAGGACCTGGTCGAGCAGATCGTCGGCGAGATCGAGGACGAGCACGACGAGGTGGAGGCGGCCAACATCGTCAGCGACGCGAAGCTCGGCCTGGTCACGGCGGCGCGCACCCCCGTGCGCGAGCTCGAGAGCCACCTCGGCCTCAAGCTGCTGAAAAGCGAGGAGGAGGCCGATATCGACACGCTGGGCGGGCTGGTGTTCTCGCTCATCGGCCGGGTGCCGGCGCGCGGCGAGCTGATCCGCCATCCGGCCGGCATCGAGTTCGAGGTGCTCGACGCCGATCCGCGCAAGGTCAAGAAGCTGCGGGTGCACCTGCCGCGCGCGCGGCTCAAGGACAAGGGCGACAGCCCAGCGAAAGCTTGACTCGGCCCGCCCCGCCGCCGAGCTTGCGGGCATTTCCGAGCTCCTGGTGCCCATGCCCGCCGAACTGTCGATGAAGGCGCTCGCAGAGCGCGTCAGCAGCCTCGGCGGCTGGCGCAGGCAAGGGGCCGCCTTTGTCGCGGGCGTATTGTCCGTGCTGGCGATGGCGCCGTTCTTCGCCTGGCCGATCCTGTGGCTCACACTGCCGGTGCTGGTGTGGCTGATCGACGGCGCATCGCGCCCGTCACCGCCAACGCAGAGCCCAACGCAAGGTTCAGAGCTCCGTCGTTTCGCGGGCGCGGTCGCCCGGCTGCGCGCGCACCATGTTGTTGCCGCCGGCGAAGTCGGCTGGTGGTTCGGGTTCGGCTATTTCCTGGCAGGGCTGTTCTGGATCGGCGAGGCCTTCCTGGTCGAGGCCGGCTCCATCGTCGTGTACTTCTTGCCTGCCGCGGTCGTGGCCATGCCGGCCGGCCTGGCCCTGTTCTATGGCGCGGCGACCGCGCTGTCGGCCTGCGTGTGGAGGCCGACGCCTGCCCGCGTGGTGGTGCTCGCGCTCGCCCTGTCGTCGATGGAGTGGCTGCGCGGGCATGTGCTGTCGGGTTTCCCATGGAACGGGCTCGGCTATGCCCTGACCCATCCTCTGCTATTGATGCAGAGCGCCGGGGTCGTCGGCATCTACGGGCTGGCGCTGTGCGCGGTGCTCGTTTTCGCGCTGCCGGCGATCCTCTGGGTCGAGGCGCCGGCCACCGGTGTTGGTCGGCGAGCCAAGCTTGCCGCGCTCGCTATCGCCGTCCTGCCGCTGCTGGCCGCCGCCCTCTACGGCAGTGTCCGGCTGGCGCAGGGCAGCCGCGCCGTCGTGCCGGGCGTCAAGATCAGGATCGTGCAGCCGAGCGTGCCGCAGCGGGAGAAGTGGCGCCCGGAAAACCAGGAGCGGATCTTCCGCGATCACCTGGAGCTGTCGGCGACCGATGCGGCCGGCAAGCGCGACGATCTCGCGGGCATCACGCACGTGGTGTGGCCCGAGGCCGCCATGCCGTTCATGCCGCTCGAGCAGCCGGACGCGCGCGCCGCCATCGGCCGCCTGCTGCCGGCTGGCGTGCCACTCATCACGGGGGCGCTGCGGGTGGAGCCCGAGCCTTCCACTCCGGAGCGCCCGTGGCGCTTCTTCAACAGCCTGCTGGTGTTTGGAGAGCAGGGATCGCTGGTCGCCTTTTACGACAAGATCTATCTCGTGCCGTTCGGCGAATACCTTCCCTTGCAGCCCGTGCTCGAGGCGATCGGCCTGCGCCCGCTCACCCGCCGGCGCGGACGGTTCGAGAGCGGAGTGACGCCGCGGCCGCTGTTGCGCGTGCCGGGTCTTCCGGCGGCCGCCCCGATCATCTGCTACGAGGCGATCTTTCCCCGCGCGATCATCGAGGGCGCCGAGCGCCCGGGCGTCATGCTCAATGTCACCAACGACGGCTGGTTCGGCAATACGACGGGGCCGCGCCAGCACTTCCAACAAGCCCGGGTGCGCGCCGTCGAGGAGGGCCTGCCGCTGATTCGCGCGGCCAACAACGGCATCTCCGCGATGATCGACGGGCAGGGCCGGGTGCTGGCCCGGCTCGATCTCGATGTGCGTGGCGTGATCGACGCGGAGCTGCCGGCGCCTCTGCCGCCACCCCTTTACGCGCGCTTCGGCGATCTCATCTTCCTGCTCATGTTGCTGGGCGCCGGGGCGGCTGTCGCCTACCGGTGGCGGACAACCAAACGCCAAACTCATGCACCCAGTGCAACGGATATATGACGGAAGTTCGCCATGACCCGAGGTTGACGGGATCGGCGTCTACACCTACGAATTGTGACGAAGTGCAGCGTATTGTGGGGCGTTCATGGCGAGACCACCCGATTTCGTCGGCGATAGAGAGCGCGACGAGAAAGGCTCGCGACGGCCGAACCCCATCGATATTCACGTCGGCAGCCGGGTCCGCTTTCGCCGCATGCTGCTCGGCATGAGCCAGGAGAAGCTCGGCGACAAGCTCGGCCTCACCTTTCAGCAAATCCAGAAGTACGAGAAGGGCATCAATCGCATCGGCGCCAGCCGGCTGTTCGATCTGGCGCACGTGCTGGGCGTCTCGGTGCAGTTCTTCTACGAGGAGGCGCCCGCCGCCGAAGCGACACAGATGGTGCCCACCGGCTTTGCCGAGAAGCCGGCCGAGGGCTCGATCGTGGAGTTCCTGCGCAGCCGCGACGGCCTGGAGCTGAACAAGGCGTTCGTGCGCATCTCCGATGCCAAGGCGCGCCGCGCCATCGTCGATCTCGTGCGCAGCCTGGCCAACGACGAAACCAACGACAACACGCCGTGAGCTGACGAGACGGGTGGGGAGCGCCCCACATCCACCCGCCGGCCCGCGGCCGAGACCCGCCCGAGCAAGGGCCCGACTGAGCGGGGCTCCGTCAGCTTGACCCCCGACCTAAACACTGCAACAAGACCCGCGATTTCCGACCCTTCAGCCATGGGGAGCACCGTGTCGCGTCCGTCCTACCTGTTCACGAGCGAGTCCGTTTCGGAGGGCCATCCGGACAAGGTCTGCGATCGCATTTCCGATGAGGTCGTCGATCTGTTCTTCCGCGAGGGACCCAAGGCCGGCATCGATCCCTGGCAGCTGCGCGTGGCCTGCGAAACCATGGCGACCACCAACCAGGTGGTGATTGCCGGCGAGACGCGGGGGCCGAGCATCATCACCAGGGACTGGGTCTCGCACGTGGCGCGCATGGCCATCAAGGAGATCGGCTACGAGCAGAAGGGTTTCCACTGGGACAAGACCGACATCAAGGTTCTGCTGCATCCGCAGTCGGCCGACATCGCCCAGGGCGTCGACAGCGGCGGCAACCGCGAGGAAGGCGCCGGCGACCAGGGCATCATGTTCGGCTACGCCTGCCGCGACACGCCCGAATTGATGCCGGCACCGATCCTCTACAGCCACAAGATCCTGCGGCTCATCTCGGAAGCGCGGCACTCGGGGAAGGAAGCGGTGCTGGGGCCGGACTCCAAGAGCCAGGTGACGGTGCGCTACGAGAACGGCAAGCCGGCCAGCGCCACGCAGATCGTCGTGTCGCAACAGCATCTCATCGAGTCCATGACCTCGGCGCAGGTGCGCGAGCTGGTCGAGCCGTACGTGCGCAAGGCGCTGCCGAGCGGCTTTATCGGCAAGGACACGACGTGGCACGTCAACCCGACGGGCAAGTTCTTCATCGGCGGTCCCGACGGCGATTGCGGGCTCACGGGGCGCAAGATCATCGTCGATACGTACGGCGGCGCGGCCCCGCACGGCGGCGGCGCGTTCTCGGGCAAGGACCCCACCAAGGTCGATCGCTCGGCCGCCTATGCGGCGCGCTATCTAGCCAAGAACGTGGTGGCGGCGGGATTGGCCGACCGCTGCACCATCCAGGTCTCTTATGCCATCGGCGTCGCCAAGCCGCTGTCGATCTACGTCGACCTCGGCGACAACCCCAACAAGATCGACACGGCCAAGCTCGAGCGCGTGCTGGGCGAGGTGATGGACCTGAGCCCCCGCGGCATCCGCAAGCATCTCGACCTCAACAAGCCCATCTATGCGCGCACCTCGGCCTACGGACATTTCGGGCGCGAGCCGGACAAGGACGGCGGCTTCTCGTGGGAGAAGACCGACCTCGTCGACAAGCTGAAATCGGCGATGGCATAGGACTGTCGGCCGTCATGCCCGCCAAGCGAAGCGATGAGCGGGCATCCAGCGGCAGACGCCGGGCGTAGAGGTTTGGGCTGGATTCCCGCTTCCGCTTGACGCTCCGCGGGAATGACGCCGGGACGTCGAAAGGCGAATGCCAGCCATGAAGCGGCAAAGAAAGGGGTCTGACCCCCTTGGGCGCGACCCCGACAAGCGCAAGTTGATCGCGTTCGATGCCGAGAGTTGGCATGCGCTGCAGCTGTTGGGGCGCGACAGCCTGAAGACCGTGCAGGAGCTTGCCGAGGAAGCCTTCGCCGACCTCTTGAAGAAGCACGACCGCCCCGTCACCTTGAAGCAGGCCCTGCGCCAGAGCGCGCGCCGGCAGGCCGCCAACGATGCTTCGCCGCGGCGCAAGAAGCGTTGAGCAGCGGTCGCCGGCACAAGCGAGCAGACGCCCATGGATGAGAAGGGCGGCGAGCATGAGCTGCGCAGCTACGGCCGCCGGCGCGGGCGCAAGCCGAGCCCGCGCCAGGCCGCGCTGTGGGCGCAAGTCTATCCGCGCCTGGCCCTGGCGCTCGATAGCCCCCCGCCGGATCGCCTCGCCGATCTTTTCGCTGCGCCCATTGAAGATGTGTGGCTCGAGATCGGCTTTGGCGGCGGCGAGCACCTCATCTGGCAGGCCAAGGCCAACGCGCAGGTCGGGTTGATCGGCTGCGAGCCGTTCCGGGACGGCATCGTCAAGGCGCTGGGCGCGATCGAATTGGAAAAGATCGGCAACGTGCGCCTCCATGCCGAGGACGCCCGCCCGGTGCTGCGCTGGTTGCCCAAGGCCAGCATCGGCCGAACCTTCATCCTGTTTCCCGATCCGTGGCCGAAGAAGCGCCACCACAAGCGGCGGCTGGTGTCCGAGGCCACGCTGGCTCAACTGGCGCGGATCATGCGGCCCGGCGCCGAGCTGCGTATCGCCACCGATATCGGCGACTACGCACGCTGGATCCTGGAGGCCACCCTGAGGCAAGGGAGCTTTGCCTGGACCGCGCAAGGCCCGGCCGACTGGCGCGAGCGCGGGCCCGACTGGCCGCCGACCCGCTACGAGCAGAAGGCCGTGCGGGATGGCCGGCGCTGCACCTATTTCCGGTTCCGCCGGGCGGGGGTAGTGGTGCCTGCGCGGACAATCGGTTAACAGGGCTCAGACGTGCCGCCGATCCTGTAGGAAAACCGGGCCCCTCGATGTGAGCACCCGGTGCCGGCTTCAACTGCGACACGAAATTGACTTCTCGCTTGCAAACAGCGCAAGTTTTGCCTAGTATCGCCTCGCTCATGATCATCTCAACTCTGAGAGCGAGCCCGGTGGGTCCGCTCTTTTTGTTTTGGGCGATCGCAAGCATCTCGAAACGCAATGTGTTTGCAACATCGCGGGAATTTGGGCGGTGAGCAGCGCAGCGTCGGACGCGCGCTTCATTGGCGAGACCGGGTTGGCCGGTGAAATTGCGGCGCTGGCGGAGCCGGTGCTCAACGACCTCGGCTTCCGCCTCGTGCGCGTCACCCTCTCGGGACGCAACGGCGCCACCGTCCAGATCATGGCGGAGCGCCCCGACGGCACGATCACCATAGAGGAGTGCGCACAGATTTCGCGTCAGCTGTCGCCGGTTCTCGATGCGCACGACCCGATGCCGGGAAGCTACGCGCTCGAGATCTCCTCGCCGGGCATCGACCGGCCACTCGTCAGGCGGTCGGATTTCGACGACTGGGCGGGCTACGAGGCCAAGATCGAGATGAAGGCGCCGATCGAGGGCCGCAAGCGGTTTCGCGGCACGCTCGAGGGCACGCAAGGCGACGAGGTGCGCATGGACGTGGAGCACGATCAGCCGGGCCACCAGATCGTCGGCCTGCCGATTGGCAACATCGCCGAGGCGCGTCTCGTTCTGACGGACGAGCTCGTGCGCGAGGCGCTGCGGCGCGGCAAGAAGGAATACGCGGAACAGGCGGCAGCCGAGGCTGCCGACTAGCATCGAAGTGGAGGGTGGCGAAGTATGGCCCAGGCAGGGATCAGTGCGAACCGGCTGGAGCTTTTGCAGATTGCCGACGCGGTGGCGCGCGAGAAGTCGATCGACCGCAAGATCGTCATTGCGGCGATGGAGGACGCGATCCAGAAGGCGGCGAAATCCCGCTACGGCGCCGAGAACGACATTCGCTGCGAGATCGACGCCAAGACCGGCGACACCAAGCTCACCCGCGTGCTGCAGGTGGTCGAGGCGATCGAGAACGACTCCACGCAAATCCTGCTCGCCGACGCCAAGCGCCGCAACCCCGACGCCAAGGTCGGCGACCTGATCGCCGAGACGCTGCCGCCGCTCGATTTCGGTCGCGTTGCGGCGCAGAACGCCAAGCAGGTGATCGTGCAGAAGGTGCGCGAGGCCGAGCGCGAGCGCCAATTCGGCGAATACAAGGACCGCGTGGGCGAAATCGTCAACGGCACGGTGAAGCGCGTCGAATACGGCAACGTCATCATCGACCTCGGACGGGCCGAGGGCGTCATCCGCCGCGACGAGATGATCCCGCGCGAGAACGTGCGCCTCGGCGACCGCATCCGCGCCTACATCTACGAGGTGAAGCGCGAGCAGCGCGGCCCGCAGATCTTCCTCTCGCGCGCGCGGCCCGAGTTCATGAAGAAGCTGTTCGCGCAGGAGGTGCCGGAGATCTACGACGGCATCGTGCAGATCATGTCGGTGGCGCGCGATCCGGGCTCGCGGGCCAAGATCGCGGTGATCTCCAAGGATTCCTCCATCGATCCCGTGGGCGCCTGCGTCGGCATGCGCGGCCAGCGCGTGCAGGCGGTGGTGGGCGAGCTGCAGGGCGAGAAGGTCGACATCATCCAGTGGAACCCGGATGCCGCCACCTTCATCGTCAACGCGCTGGCGCCGGCCGAGGTCACCAAGGTGGTGCTGGACGAGGAGTCCAACCGCATCGAGGTGGTGGTGCCGGAGAGCCAGCTCTCGCTCGCGATCGGGCGGCGCGGCCAGAACGTGCGGCTCGCCTCCCAGCTCACGGGCTGGGACATCGACATTTTGACGGAGCAGGAGGAGTCCGAGCGGCGCCAGAAGGAGTTCGCCGAGCGCTCGCAGCTGTTCATGGATGCCCTCGATGTCGACGAGGTGATCGCGCAGCTGCTGGCGACGGAGGGGTTCGAGACCGTGGCGGAGGTGGCCTACGTCGACACCGGCGAGATCGCCCACATCGAAGGCTTCGACGAGGACACGGCCAAGGAAATCCAGACCAGGGCCAGGGAATCCCTGGAGCGCCAGGAGGCCGAGCGCGATGCCAAGCGCAAGGAGCTGGGCGTCTCCGACGACCTCGTCAAGATCCCCGGCGTGACCACGGCGATGCTGGTCGCCTTCGGCGAGAACGGCATCAAGTCCGTGGAGGACCTGGCCGGCGCCGAGACGGACGACCTCAGCGGCTGGACGGAGCGCAAGAAGGAAAAGGACGCCGAGCCCATCCGGCACAAGGGCGTGCTGGAAGGCTTCGAGGCCAGCCGCAAGGACGCGGAGGACATGATCATGGCGGCCCGCATCGCCGCCGGCTGGGTGACCCAGGAAGACCTCGACAAGATGAAGGCCGAGCAGGAGGCAGCCGCTGCTGCCGCCCAGGCCGCGGCGGCGGCCGCGCAAGCGGCAGCGGCCGCACCGGCCGAGACTGCCAAGGTCTGACCGGTCATGCTCGGGAGCACACAGCCAGGTGACGGACGCGAGAGAAACGATGCACTCAGGCGAGCGGGCCGCGGCCGACGGCCCGGTTCGCCTGTGCGCCGTGTCGCGCTCCCAGAAGGCGCCTGAAGACCTCATCCGTTTTGTGCTGGGGCCGGACGGCACGATCGTGCCGGATCTGGCGCGCCGCCTGCCGGGACGCGGCGTGTGGGTCGAGGCGACGCATGCAGCGGTGGCCACGGCGGCACGCCGCAACGTCTTTGCCAGGAGCCTGAAGCGGCAGGTTTCGGTGCCGGCCGATCTGGCGGCCCAGGTCGAGCGGCTGATGACAAGGCGATTGGCCGAAGCCCTGAGCCTGGCGAAAAAGGCGGGGCTCGCGGTCTCGGGCTTTGCCAAAGTGGAAGAGCTGATGGAGCGGGGGCGGGCCGCCGTACTTCTGCATGCGGCCGATGCGGCCGCCGACGGAGCGGCAAAACTCGACCGTAAATTCAAGGCGTTAATGGGAGAGGAGGCGGCCAAGCAAGCCATCGTGCGGGAATTGACGGGGGCTGAAATGAGCTTGGCCATGGGGCTAGCGAATGTGGTACATGCTGCATCGTCTCAGGGCGGTGCCAGCAAACGGATTGTGCAGGAGGCCGAGCGCCTTAGGCGCTATCGGTCGGGTCCGGCCTGATGGTGTGGCCGCTGCTGGTTGCGGGAGTAGACACAGGAAGTAGATGACAGAGACGAAGGAAACCGCCGACAGGACGCTGCGTGGCGACACGCGCAAGCCGCTGAGTCTGAAGCGAACGGTCGAATCCGGCCACGTTCGCCAGAGCTTCAGCCATGGCCGCTCCAAGTCGGTGGTGGTCGAGAAGAAGAAGAAGCGCACGATCTCCGGGCCAGGCGCAGCCGAGGTCGAGGAGCCGACGAAGTCTCCTCAAGCCACGGAGGCCGAACGGCTGCTGGCCGAAGTCATCCAGAAGCCCGGCGGCTTGTCCGACGATGAGCTCGATGCGCGTCGCCGGGCTTGGGCAGCGGAGAAAGAGCGGGCCGAGCACCAGGAGATCGAGCGTGCGCGCCTCGAGGCGTTGCAGCCTCCTGGGTCCCAGCCGGCACCGGTGCTGGAGAAGCCTCCCGTCGAAATTGCGCCGCCGCCAGCGCCCGTCGCGGAGGTAACCCCGCTTCCGCCAGAAAAGGGCAAGACCACGGAGACCCCGCGGCGCGTCGAGCAACCCGCCAAGCGTGGCGGCGGGCGGGCGATCGAGATCGAGCCCGACGCCGACGACGACTCGCGCGCCAAGAAAAAGGGTGCGAAGGCGCCCAAGACTCCGATCAAGACGGGCGAGGAGCGCCGTGAGCGCATCAAGCTCACGATCAACAACGCCTTCGACGAGGCACAACGTGAGCGCTCGCTTGCTTCGCTGCGCCGCAAGCGCGAGCGCGAGAAACTGCGTCAAGCGGGGGTCGTGCAGCCGCGCGACAAGGTCATGCGCGAGGTGATCATCCCCGAGGTCCTGACCATTCAAGAGCTCGCCAACCGCATGACGGAGCGCTCGGTCGACGTCATCAAGCTGCTGATGGCGCAGGGCGCCATGCACAAGATCAACGACGTCATCGACGCCGACACGGCCGAGCTGATCGTGCGCGAGTTCGGCCACACGCCCAGGCGCGTGGCGGAGGCCGACGTGGAGGAGGGCTTCATCGGCCAGACCGATACCGATGAGGTTCTCGAGACGCGCGCGCCGGTCGTCACCATCATGGGCCACGTCGATCACGGCAAGACGTCGCTGCTAGACGCCATCCGCCAGACCAAGGTCGCGGCCGGCGAGGCCGGCGGCATCACCCAGCACATCGGCGCCTATCAGGTGACGACGGCGCAGGGCCAGAAGATCACCTTCATCGACACGCCCGGCCACGAGGCGTTCACCGCCATGCGCGCGCGCGGCGCCAAGGTCACCGATCTGGTGATCCTGGTGGTGGCCGCCGACGACGGCGTGATGCCGCAGACGGTGGAAGCCATCAATCACGCCAAGGCCGCAGGCGTGCCGATGATCGTGGCGATCAACAAGGTCGACAAGCCCGACGCCGATCCCAACCGCGTGCGCACCGACCTGCTGCAGCAGGGCATCGTGGTGGAGAGCATGTCGGGCGAGACGCTCGAGGTCGAGGTGTCGGCCTTGAAGCGGACGGGGCTCGACAAGCTGCTCGAGGCGATCAGCCTGCAGGCCGAGCTGCTCGACCTCAAGGCCAATCCGCAAAGGTCGGCCGAAGGCATCGTCGTGGAGGCCAAGCTCGAGCGCGGACGCGGCCCCGTCGGCACGGTGCTGGTCCAGCGCGGCACCCTGCGCGTCGGCGACATCGTCGTTGCCGGCAGCGCCTGGGGGCGCGTGCGGGCGCTGATCGACGACCGCGGGCAGACCATTGCCGCGGCCGGGCCGTCGTCGCCGGTCGAGATCCTGGGCTTCGATTCGGCGCCGGAGGCGGGCGACCAGTTCGCCGTCGTCGAGAGCGACAGCCGCGCCCGGGAGATCACCGACTACCGCACGCGCAAGCGGCGCCAGACGCTGGGCTCCGCCGGCACGGCGCGCACCCTCGAGCAGATGATGCAGCAGCTCAAGGAGACCGGGCGGAAGGAATTCCCGCTGCTGGTCAAGGGCGACGTGCAGGGCTCGGTGGAGGCCATTGCCGGCGCGCTCAAGAAGCTCGGCACCGACGAGGTGGA
>DATEVP010000062.1:0-6920 GCA_035258465.1 Hyphomicrobiaceae bacterium | reverse complement strand
GACTTGGGCGCGGCTACGGACGCGGATGGGGCGATCGGACCCAGCCGCAGCGACCGCCGCGCAGCCGTCGAGCGGCGGCGTCTCGACCGCCAGCGAGGCCGAACCTTTGACGGCGCGCCTGCACGCGCTCGAAGCCGCCTTTGCGCCCTACGCCTCCAACTACGCCCACCCGCGCGAGCTCGAGGATCACCAGTCCTTCAAAGAGGCCGCCCGGCTGCTGCGAGACGACAGCGTAAACCTCGAAACAGTGCTGCAATATGCGCTCGGCGCCAACTGGGCGCTGTCCTGTGCCGCGCTCGAAGCGCTCAGCGCACGCGCCGATCGCGACGAAGGCGTCGAAGAGGTCCAGGCGCAGTTCGACAAGCTCAACCCGTGGGCGATGCACTTTGCGCTCAAGTATTTTCTCGCGGCGGAGCCCCGGCCGGCGGTTGGCGCAGCGGCTGTAGGCGCCAAGGAGTGGTGGTGCGACAACCTCATCATCCCGGTGCTCTTCCGCGACTACTTCCAGGCGAGGCAACGCGCGGGTGATACGCCGCTGTTCGGCGGCTCGCTGCAAATGCCCTCCGCCTCGCCGCCGCAAGCCATCAAGGCCTTTCTCGATCGCATCAATCATCCCTTCGCCACCGCGCTGGCGGGCCAGCTCGACAGCATCCAGCGCGCCAGCATCGACCGCGCGTTCCTGGGCTCGTTCGGGCGCTTCTGGAGCGAAGCCAAGGACCTCGACGCGCTGATCGAGCCCGAGAGCTGGGAGGAGGCGCTGGCGGCCGCGGAGAACGCAACCCTGCAAACGCCGCCGCGATCGCTGCTGGTCAGCGGCGACCACCGCGTGGGCAAGAGCTCCTTCCTGCGCCTGCTCGGCAAGCGTGTGGCTGGCCGCGGCTGGACCGTGTTCGAGGCGGGCGGCGCCGACCTGATGGCCGGCCAGCAGTGGTTCGGGCAGCTCGAAGGCCGCATCCAGCGCACGGTGGAGGAGCTGGCCGCCTCCAAGAAGCTGATCTGGTACATCCCCGACATTATGCAATTGGCGCGCAGCGGCACGCACCAGGGCCAAGCCGCCAGCCTGCTCGACCAGATCCTCCCCGCGGTCTCGGCCGGGCGGCTGATCGTGTGGAGCGAGGCCACCCAGGCGAGCGCAGCGCGCCTGCTGCGCGCGCGGCCCATGCTGCGCGGCGTGCTCGAGCTCGCCCGCATGGAGCCGATGAGCCAGGAGGAGACCGCCGAGCTTGCCCAGGCCCTGGCGGAGCGCTGGTCAAACACGGCTGACATCACGGTCGACCCGGCGTGCGTGGAGGTGGCGCTCAGCTCCGCGCGCCAGTACATGAGCGCCGGCAACTTCCCCGGCGTGGTGCTCGATCTCCTCAAGCTGACGGTGGGCCGCGCCATCAAGAGCGAGCTCGATGAGGTCGGGCCGCGCCAGGTGGTCGTCACGCTGGCCCAGCTCACCGGGCTTCCCGTGTCGATCCTCGACAACAGCGAGCGCGTCGACCTCGCCGCGATCCGCGCCAGCTTCACCAGCCGCGTCATCGGCCAGGACGAGGCCGTCACCGCCGTCGTCGAGCGCATCGCCATGCTCAAGGCCGGCCTCAACGATCCGGGCAAGCCGATCGGCGTGTTTCTCTTCGCCGGCCCCACCGGCACGGGCAAGACGGAGCTGGCCAAGGCCGTTGCCGACTATCTGTTCGGCTCGGTCGATCGCATGATCCGCCTCGACATGAGCGAGTATCAGACCGCCGAGACGGTCAACAAGATCCTCGGCGATCCTGGCGCCGGCGAGGATGGCGACACGCTGATCGGGCGCGTGCGCAAGCAGCCGTTCTCGGTGGTGCTGCTCGACGAGTTCGAGAAGGCGCACCCCAATATCTGGGACCTGTTCCTGCAGGTGTTCGACGATGGCCGGCTGACGGACTCCTCAGGCGCGGTCGCCGATTTCCGCCACTGCATGATCATCCTGACCACCAACCTGGGCGCCACCAGCCATCGCAGCGCCGGCCTCGGCTTCGCCCCAACGATCGACGCCTTCTCCGGCGAGCAGATCGCGCGGGCGGTGGCGCAGGCGTTCCGGCCCGAATTCCAGAACCGGCTCGACAAGGTGATCGTGTTCCGCCCGCTGACGCGCGACCTGATGCGGGAGATCCTGAAGAAAGAGCTCAGCCGCGTGCTGGAGCGCCGCGGCCTCAAGCACCGCGAATGGGCGGTGGAGTGGGAGGAGTCGGCGCAGGAGTTCCTGCTGGAGAAAGGGTTCTCGCCGGAGATGGGGGCACGGCCGCTGAGGCGGGCGATCGACCAGTACGTGATTGCGCCGCTGGCGGCGACCATCGTCGAGCAGCGCTTTCCCGAAGGCGACCAGTTCGTGTTCGTGCGCAGCAACGGCCGCGCGATCGAGGCCGAGTTCGTCGATCCCGATGGCGACATGGCCTCGCGCGCGCCGGCCGCCGATGTGGATGGGGACGCTCATGACAGGCCGCTCGCGTTGCCGGCCATGATCCTGGCGCCGAGCGGGACGCAGGCGGAGCTCGATACGCTGCTCAAGGAATTCGCCGCCCTGGAGCAGACGTTCGCCTCGGCGGAGTGGGAGAGCCTGAAGGCGCGCCTCGCCGGCAGCATGGCGGCGGGCGATTTCTGGACGCGGCCCGACCGCCACGCAACCCTGTCGCGGCTGGCCCTCATGGACCGCGTGCGCGCCGCCGCCAGCACGGCTGAATCCCTGCGGGAACGTCTGGTCAAGGGAACGGAGCGCAGCGGCAAGCATTCCCGTGAGATGATCGGCCGGGTCGCCCTGCAGCTGCACCTGATCAAGGCCGGCATCAGAGATGCGTTCGAGGCCGCGCCGATCGAGGTGGCGCTGCTGGTCGAGCCCGCCCTGGAACGGCCGAGCGACAGCCAGGCGACAAAGGCGTGGTGCCAGCAGCTCCGGGAGATGTATCGCGCCTGGGCCAAGAACCGGCACATGCAGCTTTCCGAAATGGTCGACGGGGCGGGCCCTGGCCTGCCGCTGCTGCTGATCAGCGGCTTTGGTGCGCATCGGCTCCTCGCGCAGGAAGTCGGCCTGCACGTGCTGGAAAGGGCGGAGGACGACAAGGGGGGAGGCCGGGCGACGGCGCGCGTGCGCCTCGCCGTGACGCCGCTGGGCGATCTCTCCCGCGACAAGCTCAGGGCCGCCCTGGCCGAGGCGTTCGAGCAGGGCGCCAAGCCTTCTACCGTCGTCCGGCGCTACCGCGGTGAGCCCGCGCCGCTGGTGCGCGACATGAACGCCAGCTGGCGCACGGGCAAGCTCGACGCCGTCCTGCGCGGCGACTTCGATCTGATCGCGGCAACGCTGGGATAGATCCGCAGGCCTCCAGTGCCATGCGGGCGGGATCGCGGGCTGGTCATCGCGAATCGCGGGCGGCAGACTCCTCCTCCCCCTGTGCCGAGGCCAAGCCGAGGCACGAACGAGGGGGGAGGTTGCAACGCCACGGGCTTAGACGGCCGTCCGCGACTATTGCGGCGCACGCCGTCGGCCGGCTAAGTCCGATGGCGTTGCTGGTGGGGGTGACCTGGCCGTGCGTGGTGCAGACACCCCCACCCCATGCGTCCAGCGACTTGGATCGGCCGTTGCGCGCGCGGCACTGTCGGCGTTGGCCGACCCAAGCCGCGGACGCATGGCCCTCCCCCCTCGTTCGTGCCGAAGTGCATACTTCGGCACAGGGGGAGGAACCACAGCGGCCCGCTCGTTTCCGCGCAGGCTCGACGCCTGGTCTGCGATTCGCGCTTTGCTGATACTGTATACCGATAGGCGAAGGAGGGTTGCATGAGCAGGAAGCTGGTGTCGGCCGACGAGCTCCATGCCAAGTGGATGAAGGATCCCAAGTACCGCAAGGCGTACGACGAGCTCGAAGAGGTGTTTCGCCGCGCATCGGCTCAGATAGATGCCCGAGTTCGTACCGACTACGCGAAGAAGCCACCGTCTCAACGACGCTTGCGGGCCAAGCCAAGTCGCTGAACGGCGAAAGGAGATCGCAACGTGCCGTTCTCGACCATCGTTTTCGAAATCCTCGACGGGGTGGCGCGCATCACGCTCAACCGGCCCGAGCGGGCCAATGCGTTGAATGGGGCCATGCTGGAGGAGATCGGCCGGGCCCTGGACGCGGCGGAGAGCGACGCAGGGGTGAAGGCGATCATCGTGCGCGGGGCTGGCGCGGCGTTCTCGTCGGGCTTCGATCTCAAGGAGCAGATGGAGCGGCGGCCAACCGGCGTGGAGCAGTGGCGTCCCATCCTGCGCAAGGACTTCGACACGGTGATGCGCTTCTGGCACTGCCCGAAGCCGACCATTGCGGCCGTGCGCGGCCCCTGCCTCGCCGGCGCCTGCGAGCTGGCGCTGGCCTGCGACCTGACGATTGCCGCCGAGGATGCCTTCTTCGGCGAGCCGGAGCTGAAATTCGGGGCCGGCATCGTGGTGATGATCCTGCCGTGGATCGTCGGCCCCAAGGCGGCCAAGGAGATCATCCTGACCGGCGAGGATAGAGTGAGCGCGCAGCGTGCCCGCGAGATCGGCATGATCAACCGCGTCGTGCCGGCAGCCGAGCTCGACGAGGCAGCGCTACGGCTCGCCCGCCACATCGCCGCCATCGACCCGCAGCTCGTCAAGCAGACCAAGCGCGCCATCAACCGGGGGATGGAAGCGCAGGGCATGCTGGAAGCGCTGGAGGCCGCGCTCGAGATCGATCTTGGCATCGAAGGCGCGGGCTCGCCGGACAAGGCCCAGTTCATGGACATCGCCCGCCGCGAGGGGTTGAAGGCGGCGCTGGCCTGGCGCGATGCCCGCTTCCCCAAGGGCACGCCGTGAACGGCGCGCGGGCGGAACGGGCGACGCTGGCAGCGTTCGTCGTCACGATCTTCCTGAGCGCCCTGCTGCTGTTCTCGGTGCAGCCGATGTTCGCCAAGATGGTGCTGCCGGTCCTCGGGGGCGCACCGGCCGTCTGGGCCGTCTCGATGTGCTTCTTCCAGGCCCTGCTGCTGCTGGGATACGCCTATGCCCACCTGCTCGACCGCTACGCACCCTTGCGGCTGGCGCTGCCGCTGCATCTGGCGGTCCTCGCTCTTGCCCTCCTGGCGTTGCCGATCGAATTGCCGGCCCGGTGGGCCGGGGCCGCGGCCGACAGTGCCTATGTCCAGCTGATCGCCATCCTGGCCGTTGGCGTCGGCCTGCCCTTCTTCGCGCTGGCCGCCAACGCGCCGCTGCTGCAGGCGTGGTTCAGCCGGGCGGGCCACGCACGAAGCGCGGACGCCTACTTTCTCTATCGGGCCAGCAACGCCGGCAGCCTGTTGGCACTTGCCGCCTACCCCACGCTGGTCGAGCCGCTGCTGCCGCTCGGTCTGCAGAGCCGGCTGTGGGCGGGCGGCTTTGTGGTGCTGGCCGTCGCGGTCGCGGCTTCCGCATTTTTGGCGCGCTACGCTGCGGCGTCCGGAGTAGCCGCGACTGAGGAAGCCACGGAGAGACGCGGCAATCATGTTGGATACGCGCGGGACCGCGTCTATTGGGTCGTCCTGGCGTTCGTGCCCTCGGGCCTGCTGGTGGCCTTCACGACCTATGTGGCGACGGATCTCGCCTCCGTCCCGCTGCTGTGGGTGATACCGCTGGCGATCTATCTCGCAACGTTCATTGCCGCCTTCCGGCCAAAGCCGCTCATCGGCGCTCGCCTCCTCGCCCTCCTGCAGACCGCGAGCGTCGCCCTCACCCTGGTCCTCATGGATTGGAACGCGCCTTTTGCGTGGGTGGCGAGCTGCGTTGCCGGCACGCTTGCCTTCACCGTCACGAGCCTCGTCTGCCACCGGGAGCTCTACGAGCGGCGGCCCGGCACCGAAGGCCTGACCGACTTCTACCTGTGGCTGTCCGTCGGCGGCGCGCTGGGCGGTGTCTTCTCGGCGCTGCTGGCGCCGCACCTGTTCGCCAACGTGCTGGAATTCCCCCTGCTGCTGGGCGCCGGCATGCTGTGCCGCTTGGGTTGGACCTGGCGTGGGGCGTCACGGCGGGATTGGGAGCTGCTTTTTCTTGCCCTGGCGGGCGCGGCCGTTCTCGTGGTCCTCACAGCCTTTTTTGCTCCCTGGACCTGGACTCCCTCGCTGCGCCTCTATGTGCTGGCGGGGCTCGGCGCGGTGTTGATTGCAACCCTGCGGTGGCCGCTCCTGGAGCAGGCGGCGGCGCTGGCGCTCGTGCTCGCCGTGGCGCTGCTGCCCAACGGCAACAGGCCGGTGCACGTGGCGCGCAGCTTCTACGGCACGCACAAGGTGGTGGAGCGGCCGGGCAGCTCGTTTCGGCTCCTGATGCACGGCGTGACCCTGCACGGCGCCCAGAGGATCGAGCCGGAGGGCACAACCGCGCGTCCGCTGCCGCTGACCTACTATCATCCGAGCGGCCCGCTGGCGCGGGGCATTGCGCTCGCGCGCACGGCTGCCGGCGGGCCGGCGCAACCGCTGCGCGTCGGCATCATCGGCTTGGGGACCGGGGCGATGGCGTGCCATGCCATCAACGGCGATCGCTGGCGGTTCTTCGAGCTCGATCCCGAGGTGATCGGCATTGCCGGCAACCCGGCCTATTTCACCTATCTCAGCGCCTGCCAGCCCGACGCGCAGATCATCGCCGGCGACGCGCGGCTGACGATCGCCAGGGAGCCGCCGGCTTCGTTCGATTATCTGGCGGTCGACGCGTTCTCCTCCGACGCCATTCCCGTCCATCTCCTGACCGTCGAGGCGATCGCGCTCTATGCCCGCCTGCTGTCGCCGCGCGGGGTGCTGGCGATCCATGTCTCCAACCAGAACCTCGACCTGACGCCGGTGGTGGAGAGCAACCTCGGCCGGATCGCCGGGCTCAAGGGTGTGTATGCGCAGGGCGAAGGCGGAGGCGGCGCGATCCGCTCGCAGGTCATCCTGATCGCGAGAGA
>DATEVP010000061.1:0-3620 GCA_035258465.1 Hyphomicrobiaceae bacterium | reverse complement strand
CGACGAGGCCATCGCCGAATACAGCGAGGCACTGAAGATCGACCCGGAATATCTGCTGGCCTACAACAACCGCGCGCGCGCCTACGAGGCGAAGGGTGACGTCCAGGCGGCGCTCGCCGACTTCAAGCAGGCGGCGGAGCGCGAGGGGCTCAACCGGCACGATGAGGACGCGCGCGCCAAGGCTACCGCCAAGCAGCAGGTCGAGCGCCTCACCAAGGCGGTTGCGGAAGGCAAGGCGGCGCCCAGACCGGGTGCCGAGCGCCGCGTCGCCCTGGTCATCGGCAACAGCGCTTACGCGCACGCGCCCGCGCTGCGCAATCCCGTCAACGACGCCAAGTCGTTTGCCGCCGTCCTGCGCGCCATCGGCTTCACCGAGGTGCGCGAGCTCTACGATGCCAGCCTGGCGACGCTCGGGTCGACGTTGAAGACCTTCGGCGATCTGGCGGCCGGCGCCGACTGGGCCGTGATCTACTACGCCGGCCACGGCATCGAGGTGAACGGCACCAACTATCTGATCCCGGTCGACGCGATCCTGGAGCAGGCCGCCCATGTCGAGGACGAGGCCATGCCGCTGTCGCGGCTGCTGAGCAAGGTGACGGCGGCGAGCAAGTTGCAGCTCGTCATCCTCGACGCCTGCCGCAACAATCCGTTCACGGGGCGCATGAAGCGGAGCGGCCAGGCCGGGCGCTCGCTCGGGCGCGGGCTCGCCTCGGTCGAGCCCGAGAGCGGTGTGCTCGTCGCCTACGCCGCCCGCGACGGCACCACGGCACTCGACGGCGAGAGCACCAACAGTCCCTACGCGGAAGCGCTGATCAAACACGTCGCCGAGCCGAACCTGGAGATCAATCTGCTGTTCCGCCGGGTGCGCGACGAGGTCTTCACCAAGACCGGCAAGCAGCAGGAGCCCTACACCTACGGCTCGCTGCCGGCGCAGGCGTTCTATTTCAAGCGGTGAGTGCGCTCACGCTCCGACGTCATTCCCGCGGAGCGACAGCGAAAGCGGGAATCCAGCCAAGGCCCTAGCGTTGGCGTCTTTGGCTGGATTCCCGCTCTGCGCTTCGCATCGTGCCGGAGGCGCGTCTTCGACACGACGCGGGAATGACAGATCCTTGGCGGCCTCAGTTGCCTTCCAGGTGCGGCACCGGATCGACCGGCTTGGCGCCGTGGCGCAGCTCGAAGTGCAGCTGCGGCTGATCGACGGTGCCGGTGCGGCCGGCCTTGGCGATCACCTGGCCGCGGCGGACCACGTCATCGCGCTTGACCAGCACCTGGTCGGCATGGGCGTAGGCGGAGACCCAGCCGTTGTCGTGGCGGATCAGCACGAGATTGCCGTAGCCCTTGAGCTCGTTGCCCGCGTAGGCGACCTTGCCGCCTTCCACCGCATGGATCTCGGTGCCCTGCGGCACAGCCAGATTGATGCCGTCGTTGTGCGTGCCGTCGGTGCGCTTGCCGTAGCCGGCGATGATCCGGCCCCGGACCGGCCAGCGGAACTTGCCGGAGCGGGACTCGGCCGGCCCTGCGTCCGTCGCCCTGTCACCCAGCGCCGCCACGCGCCGCTCAGGCGTGGGCTGTTGTTCCTGCTCCACGGGCGCGTTGATGAGCCTGGACTTGGGGGGCGACCCCATCGAGGCCGGCACCACGCGCGGTGCCATGGGCGATGCGCTGCGCTCGGCCGCCGTCTGACCGCGGCCCGGAACCCTCAGCACCGTCCCGATCCGAACCTTGGTCGGCTCGGTGATGGCGTTGACGCGCTGCAACTCGGGCAGCGCCACCTTGTACTGGCGGGCGATGCCATAAAGCGACTCGCCGGCCTTCATCGTATGCTGTCCCTCCCAGCTGCCGGGCGATGCCGCAGCTGAGACGGCCGGCGCTGGCGGAGCTGCAGGCTCCGCAGCCCGCGTCGCCACGGCCTGGCGCACGTTCCTGGCGCCAGCCGGCAACGTGATGCGCTGACCCGGCTGCAGCGAGCTGCCGTTCCTCAATCCGTTGACCTCGATCAGCGCGTCGATCGACACGCCGTGGCGCTTGGCGAGCACGAAGACCGTATCGCCCGGCTGCACCTCGATGGTCTCGCCGGCCTGATGGCGCGCGGGCTGCAGCCGGTCGATGTGCCGGGCCGTGAACCGGTCGTTGGTGGAGGTGACGGAGACCTTGGGCGGCGGCGGATCGGCATAGTCGCGCGCACTGGCCACACGCTCGCTGGCGCCGGCGTAGGGCGACGAAGCGCCGGCGCCGCCGCTGACCTCGCTCGGGAAACTGGCCCGCGGGGATGGCGGCGCGCTCGCAGGCTCATCGAAGCGCTGATAGCTGCGGGCCACCGGCTGGGGCGGCGCCGCCAGCGAGCCGGTCGTGGGCGCAGCGCCACTGTTGGTCAGAGCGAAAGCGGGGAAGTCGAACCGCGTGACGTCGGCGCTGCATCCGCCGGCCGACACCGTCATGGCGATCATCAGGCCTTGTGCCGCGCGGCGATGGGCAAAGGCTGTACGCACGCACTTGTTACTCGACATCGGGCACCTCGTACTCCCACGGCCATTAACCCTTAAAAGGTTAAGAAGCCCTTAATGAGCGTGGGACCTCGTCGGGTGGCCCGAAGCGAGGCAGGACCGCCTCGCATCGTTCCCCGTGCCCATGGTCTAGCCCTGGATTGTGAGGTCTTCGCGGCCAACTCTTGGCAGCATCGCGGCTAACGATGATGTGGCTAGCAAAGGGTTATGGCGCGTAGCGAATTCCAAGTGGGGAGTAGGGAGTGGGGAGTAGGGAATGGGGAATAGCGAATAGCGAATAGCGAAGGAGAGTCGTGGTGCCATTGGCTCATGCCCATTCCCTACTCCCTATTCGCTACTCCCTACTCCCTCACGCCAGCGCCTTCGCGAGCGCCTCCCGCATGCCCTGATGCGTGAGGTCGAGGAACAGCGGCGTCACCGAGATGCGGCCCGCATAGACCGCCCACAGATCGGTCCCCTCCTCGGTGGTGGATCGGCGCCGCTCGAAGGCCAGCCAGTAGTAGGGATTGCCCCAGGTGTCCTGCCGCTCTTCGATGGCGAGCAGCCCGGGGTCGCGGCGCCCCTGCCGCGTGACGGCGATGCCCGCCACCTCGCCCGGCTCGCGATCGGGAAAGTTGACATTGATGAGGCTCGACGGCGCCCATTCGAGCGCCAGCAGCTTGCGGATGAGGCCCGGCCCGTGCGCGATCGCCGTCTCCCACTTGAGGTTCTTGCCGCGCTCGAGGCCGTAGGCCTGCGACAGGGCAATCGAGCGGATGCCCAGCGTCGTGCCCTCGAAGGCGCCGGCGATTGTCCCTGAGTAGGTGACATCCTCGGCCAGGTTGGCGCCGCGGTTGACGCCCGACAGCACCAGGTCGGGCAGCTTGCCCTTCAGCACGTGGCGCACGCCCATGATGACGCTGTCGGTTGGCGTGCCGCGCACGGCGAACGCGCGTTCGTCGAGCTGGCGCATGCGCAACGGCTCGTGCAGCGAGAGCGAATGGCTGGCCCCGGACTGGTTGGTTTCGGGCGCGACGACCCACACGTCCTTGCTGAGCTCGCCCGCGATCTGGCGCAGCGCGTGCAGCCCCGGCGAATCGATGCCGTCGTCGTTGGTAAGAAGGATTCGCATGTGCG
>DATEVP010000060.1:0-2757 GCA_035258465.1 Hyphomicrobiaceae bacterium | reverse complement strand
CTCGGGGCGGTCGATGCGGCCGGCGCCGGGACGCCCGAGCTCGGCCAGCAGCGCGCCGCGCGGGTCGGAGGCAATCGCGGCTATCGAGCCCGGGCGCGGCCCCAAGCCGAACCGATGGAGCGCCAGCGCCGCCTCGGCCTTTGCATCAGTCGACATCGGCTATCACTCGACGAGCTGGGGGGCGCGCCATTGCGCGGCACAGCTGACGCTGGAGGTGGCCAGGCAGCTGGGGGTTGCTCACCGAGAGAATACGACACGGACGAAGGCCGCGCAAAACTTTGCGCGCCTCCCACGGGGATGGCCGCTCGAGAGCCGCCGTTGCGTCAGTAGCCGTTATTCAGGTAGCAGTAGCGCTCGACGTTCATGGGGAGGAATGTGGCGTAGCTGCCCCATTTCTCGTACTTCGGCAGCTTGACCTCTTTCATGGCGGTGTCGATGCACTTGCCCTCGGCGGCGGCTTTCTTCACCTCCGCGGCGAGGTCCTGCATGTAGCCGATCAGGTCGCGCACGTCCTGCTTGGTGCCGAGGCGCCCGCCGGCGTAGGGGTGGCCGGGGATCATGCGCTCCCAGTCGAGGGCGAGGACGCGCTTGAGCGACTCCTCCCACTCCGGCGGCGAGACGCCGTCGGCAAGGTTGCGCCACGGCAAGCTCTGGATCGGGATGAAATCGACGGCGAAGATCAGCTTCTCCTTGGGCAGGCGCATGACCAGGCTGTTGTCGGAGTGGTTGCGCCCGACGTAGATCAGCTCGAGCGAGGTGCCGCCGAGGCTGAGCGTGCGCTTGGCGTCGACCACCTCGTCCGGCATGACGACGTCGGGGCTGGGGACCCTCTGCAGCTGGGCGCGGGCGTTCTTGTGGGCGATGAACTTGGCACCCAAATCCTTGAACGGCTTGCCGCCGGCGGCGTGGTCGTAGTGGCTGTGGCTGTAGACCACGTATTTGATCGGCTGGTCGGTGACCTTCTTGATCTCGTCGATGTAGGTGGTCACGGCTTGCGGGCGCCGCAGCCCGATCGGGTCGGTGGCGATGACGCCGGCCTTGGTGACGACGAACATCGACTGATGGCCCTGATAGCGGAAGATGTAGACGTTGTCGGTGCCCGCGACCTTGGTGGTGGCGAACACGGGCTGCGCGGGCGCAGGTGCGGCGGCGGGTGGCGACGTCGGTGTCGTCTGTGCGACGGCGCCGGCCATGGGGACCGCTGCCGCGATCGCCAATGCGGCGGCGGTAATTGCAAACCTGCGTGTCATTGATGTTTCCTCCCGAAGGTGCGGGCGCGTGCCCGGCCCGACAGATTGCATTCGGGCCGACAGCGAAGCAGCAAGAAAAGAAAGAGGCCGGCTCACATTCTTGCGATGGAATAAAAGGGGCGGGTCTGGCGTCAGCTCACGCCCGCCGCTTCGCGTCCCGCACCCCAGCCGGCGCCGGTGCCCAGGTCAGGCCCTTGTAGTTGAAACCCTCCTCGACGGTCGGCTTGACGATCCTGAAGTAGGGCGAGAGGTCGAAGTCCGCCGGCGCGTAGAGGCTGTAGTGGCGGATGTGCAGGATCTCGTGCCGGCTGAGGCTGCTGATGCCGGCCCGCGCGCGGGCGAGGCGCTCGATGCGGGGGAGGATCGGGTAGTGCACGCGCCCGAAGGCCTCGGCGATCAGCGTCGAGCAGATGGTGCGCGTCGGCTGACCCGAGCCGAGCGCGATCATGCGGCGGCGCCAGCGCGTCGGCACCGGGGGGATGGGCACGAGGTAGCGGGCGAGGTCGAAGACGTTGCGCGTGTCGTATTCGGTGCCGAGCCGGGACACCATGAACCGGATCACCTCCTCGCGGTCGGCGTCGGTGAGCCCGACGGGGCGGCAGATGCGGGTGTGGAAGCGGTCGTATTTCGACAGCGGCGAGGACACGCAGCCTTCGCCGAGAAGGACCTCGATCAGGGTGTGCGGCTCGCCCCCGCCGGCGGGCGGATCGAGCACGTCGCCGACGTAGAGCGCCGCGTGCGACCAGGTCGATTGCGTGAGGTACTTGATCGCGGTCGACAGCTTGCTGCTGCCGGCGATCAGGAACACGTCACCCGGGCGTAGCGTGCGGCGCAGCGCGTCCGGGTCCGAGGGCACGAACGGCTCCTCGCCGGGCGTCTCCTTTCGGATGTGGCGGGCGAGCCTGCGCCCGACCCAGTCGAGGAACGTATCGAAAGTGGTCATTCCGCCGATTATCGCACGGTCCTCGCCGGCTCGAAGCCGGATTCGAGTTCTGCAACGGCGAGGGCGCATCGGTGCTATGATGAACTGTGGACGTCGTGAGGGGGTTTCGTCAGCCCAGGGGTTTGCCCCGTGACAAGAGCCAGGCAGCATAGAACCGCGCGGCGCGCTGCGATCCATCGCGGGCTATTTGCCGCCCTGCCGGCATGCCTTGTTACGGTGCTTTGCATTTGCCTCGTTGCTGCGCCCGATGACGCTTTTGCGCAGGAGGCGAAGGAGAGCCCGATCATCATGATCGAGATCAAGGGCGCGATCGGATTCGTCGCGGCCGGGCATCTGGCCAAGGCGCTGGACCGTGCCGCCGCCGAGAAGTCTCCCGCGGTGATCGTGCGCCTCGACACGCCGGGCGGGCTGCTATCCTCCACGCGCGAGATGGTGCAGACGATCCTCGCCTCGCGCGTCCCGGTCGTGATGTACGTGTCGCCAGACGGCGGCCGGGCCGCGAGCGCCGGCACCTATCTGCTCTATGCCTCGCATGTCGCCGCCATGGCACCCGGCACGCATCTC
>DATEVP010000059.1:0-11727 GCA_035258465.1 Hyphomicrobiaceae bacterium | reverse complement strand
GAAGGGGTCGAACCCGCATATCCTGATGCTGTCGCCGCCCCTCGACATGGCGAAGAAGTGGTTCGCGCCGCACGTCGCCTATTCGATGGCCAAGTTCAACATGAGCATCATCGCGCTGGGCCTCGCCGGCGAGCTCGAGGGCGACGGCATTGCCGCCAATACGCTGTGGCCGCGCACGACCATCGCCACGGCGGCGGTGCGCAACCTGCTCGGCGGCGACGCCCTGATGCGCCGCAGCCGCACGCCGGAGATCATGGCCGATGCGGCGCACGTGATCCTCACACAAGATGCCAAGACCTTCACGGGGCGCTTCTGCATCGACGACACGCTGCTCTACGAGCACGGGGTGCGGGACTTCGACAAATACCGCGCCGATCCGAGCATGGAGCTGGCTCCCGACTTCTTCGTGCCGGAGTCGTTTCCGCCGCCGCCGGGCGTCACGCTCGGCGCGCGCATGCGGTAGAGCGGGTGCCGCCCGCAGCTAGTTGACGAAGGTCTCTGTTGCCGGGCCTTCGCCGGCGATCATGAGCAGGACATCGTCATCCTTGGCCCCGTCCCAGTGCACCTGGTTGGCGGGCTGGTCGACGTAGGAGCCCTCCGACTTGGCCACGCTGTCGGCGATATTCCGATCCGTGCCGCTTCCCACCCACCACGTGCCGTCGGCGACGTAGACCTGGCGGGCCGTGGCATGAAAGTGCGGCCGGCTGAAAGTGCCTTTCAGCACCTTGTTGAGGATCACGAAGGGCTCGGCCTTCGATGGATCGCCGGACAGCACCGTGTACCACGAGCCCGGGGTCGCCTCATCCTCGAGCCACTCCAGCTGATCGTAGTTCAGCGTCGAGAGAATGGACGGATCGAGCTGAGCTCGAGCGGGCGTTGCGAGGACGAGCATCGATAGGCAGGCGGCCAAGAGGAGTGCCCGACTGCCAAGCGCGGTGAACATGACTTCCTCCACGGAGTTGTTTTGCCGGAGTGGTCCTGGGTGCACGCTTTCCCGACGTGCTGGGCGACGATTGAAGCATCGATGCAATGACTGCAGCCTGAACGGAAAGCCGCTTGACGACGGCGAGGGTCCGTGTCGGAGGTCGATGCTGTGGTCGGTGGTCAAAGACGCCCTGCCAAGGGTTGCACCTTGCCACAGCTATCGGTGCCTGACAAAGCTTCGCTCGTGCAGCAATAGTCGGACAACACCCTACGTTCCGGGAGACTCCATGTCAGCCACCATCGAGGTCACCGGCATCCGCGCACGCCCTGCCAACGTCCCATTGAGGCGCGCGCTCAACACGCGCGTCGGCTCGTTCTCGCGCGCGCCGTTCCTGCTGATCGACCTGGAGCTGAAAGGCGGCGGGGTGGGCCGCGCGCTGTGCTTTACGTTCATTACGCTGGCGCAGAAGCTGGTGCCGGTCCTGCTCGACGAGCTGGTTGCCGCCGTGAAGGGCCGCAGCTTCGGCTACGACGAGGCAGCCGCCATCCACGACCTGGGCGAGAAGCGCCTGACCCACCTCGGCCACGAGGGCCTGGCCAAAATGGCGCTCTCCATGTTCGACATGGCCGTGCACGACGCACTCGCCCGGGCAGCCGGCGTTCCGCTCTACAAGCTGCTCGGCGGAAAGGCCGAGCCGATTGCGACCTACAACAGTTGCGGCCTCGGCCTGATGGCCCCGGCCGATGTGGCGCGCGAGGCCAAGGAGCTCATTGCCGAGCATGGCGGCTTTTCCCACATCAAGCTGCGCATGGGCCGCGCGCGGGCGGAGGAGGAGGTCACCGCCTACAAGGCCGTGCGCAGCGCCGTGGGGCCGGACATTGTCATCTCCTGCGATTTCAATCAGGGGCTCACCTCGGCGAGCGCGCTCGACACCTGCCGCGCCATCGATGGCCTGGGCCTCGCCTGGATCGAGGAGCCGGTCGCCTACGACGATTACGACACGCAGGCGCGGCTGACGACGAAGCTCGCCACGCCCATCCAGATCGGCGAGAACTGGTGGAGCTGGCGCGTCGGCAAGGTGGCAATCGAGATGGGCGCCTGCGACTACATCATGCCCGACCTGTTGCGCATCGGCGGCGTCACCGGTTGGATGCGGCTCGCCCGCGTCGCCGAGGCGCGCGCGGTGCCCTTCTCCTCGCACCTGTCGCCGGACTATTCCGCCCATGTGCTCAGCGCGACACCGAACCCGCATTGGCTGGAGTACATGGACTGGGGCCAGGACCTGCTGGCCGATCCGCTTCTCCCCGTGAAGGGCTTCACGACGCCGCGCGACACGCCCGGCACGGGCATGGAGTGGAACGAAAAGGCCATCGCGCCGTGTCTTGTCGCGGGATAAGGTGTCAGACCCTCCGGGTCTGACACCATGGCGAGGCCGTGCAACGGTGTCAGACCCGGAGGGTCTGACACCAACGGACCCGCGATGACCACGCTTCTCCTCACCCATCCCTGCTTCGTCGAGCATGACACCGGCCTCGGCCATCCCGAGCGGCCCGACCGCATGCGTGCCATCGACAAGGTGCTCGCCCATGAGCTGTTCCAGGACCTGAAGCGGGAGGAGGCGCCGCTCCGCGAGGATGTGGAGGAGGCGATCGCGCTGGCCCATCCGCAAAAGTATATCGACTGGGTCAAGAGCCAGCGGCCGGCCGAGGGCGAGCCGCCGGTGCGGCTCGATCCGGACACGGTGCTGTCGGCGAAGTCCTGGGAGCCGGCGCTGCGCGCGGTCGGCGCCGGGCTCGCCGCCGTCGACCGGGTGATGGACAAGAGCTCCGGCATCGCCAACGTCTTTGCCCAAGTGCGGCCCTGCGGGCACCATGCCGAGACCGAGCGGGCGATGGGCTTCTGCATCTTCAACAACATCGCCATCGCCGGCCTCTATGCGCGCAAGAAGTACGGGTGCGAGCGCATCGCCGTGGTCGACTTCGACGTCCATCACGGCAACGGCACGCAAGACATCTTCTGGTCGGACAAGGACCTGTTCTTCGCCTCCACGCACCAGATGCCGCTCTACCCCGGCACCGGCGCGCTGTCGGAGACGGGGGTCGGCAACATCTGGAACGCGCCGCTGCGGCCCGGCGACGGCGGGGACCCGTTCAAGGAGGCGTTCAACGCGCGAATACTCCCGTCCTTGCGCAACTTCAGCCCGGATATCGTGCTGATCTCTGCCGGCTTCGATGCCCACAAGGACGATCCACTGGCAAATCTGCAGCTCACCGAGCCGGATTTCGCCTGGGCCACAGCCAAGATTGCGGAGATCTCGGCCAAGCATGCCCACGGGCGGCTGGTATCGATGCTCGAAGGCGGCTACAACCTCGCCGCCCTGGCGCGGTCGGTCGGCGTTCACGTCAAGGCGCTGATGGAGGCGGGGGCGTAGGAGGCCTCAGCCGGATTGGTAAACGATGGCGGACAACGCGATGAGCAAGCCGGCGGCGAAGCACCTCGACATCAAGGAAATGAGCTTCGAGAAGGCGCTCAAGGAGCTCGAGAGCATCGTCGGGCGGCTGGAGCGGGGCGACGTGGAGCTGGAGGAAAGCATCAACATCTACGAGCGCGGCGAGGCCCTGCGCGAGCACTGCGACCGGCTCCTGAAGCAGGCCGAGGCGAAGGTCGAGAAGCTGACCTTCAACCAGGCGGGCGAGCCCGCTGGCACCGAGCCCTTCAAGCCACCGGAGTAAACCAAGTCCCCTCTCCCCATCGCTCTTCGCGATGGGGAGAGGGAGAAGAAACCGCGACGCTACTTTCTACCGGCCCGCCTGCACCAATACGGTACTATACTAGCGCCAGTGTGGGAGTCGGGCGGGGGGCTGCAGGCTGCGACATGGGCCGTGGAACGAACATGGACACGCCATCGAAGACGCCGCTCCTCGACCAGGTGCGTATCCCTGAGGACCTGCGCCGCCTGCCTGAGAAGAGCTTGCGCCAGCTCGCCGACGAGCTGCGCCGGGAAACCATCGACGCGGTCGCCGTCACCGGTGGGCATCTGGGCGCCGGGCTCGGCGTCGTCGAGCTGACGGTGGCGCTGCATCGCATCTTCGACACCCCGCGCGACCGGCTGATCTGGGACGTGGGCCACCAGTCCTACCCGCACAAGATCTTGACCGGCCGGCGCGACCGCATCCGCACCTTGCGCCAGGGCGGGGGGCTCTCCGGCTTCACCAGGCGCGCCGAGAGCGAGTACGACACGTTCGGGGCGGCGCACTCCTCCACCTCCGTCTCGGCTGGTCTCGGCATGGCCGTTGCCCGCGATCTCGCCGGCGGCAAGCACCACGTGGTGTGCGTGATCGGCGACGGCGCCATGAGCGCCGGCATGGCCTACGAGGCCATGAACAATGCGGGCGCCCGCAACGAGCGCCTGATCGTCATCCTCAACGACAACGACATGTCGATTGCGCCGCCGGTCGGTGCGCTCTCGACCTATCTGGCGCGGATCTCCTCGAGCGGCACCTACCTGCACCTGCGCGACATCGCCAAGCAGCTGGCCAAGAAGCTGCCCAAGTACTGGGAGCGCCGCGCCGCGCTGGCCGAGGAGATGACGCGCACCTATTGGACCGGCGGCACGCTGTTCGAGGAGCTGGGCTTCTATTACGTCGGGCCCATCGATGGCCATGACCTCAACGCGCTTTTGCCAGTGTTGCGCAACGTGCGCGACGCGCGGCAGGGTCCGGTGCTGGTGCACGTGGTGACCAAGAAGGGCAAGGGCTATCCGCCGGCCGAGGCCTCCGACGACAAGTATCACGGCGTCAACCGCTTCAACGTCATCACCGGCGCGCAGGTGAAGCCGAAGCCCAATGCGCCGAGCTACACGCGCGTCTTTGCCGAAAGCCTGATCGAGCAGGCGCGCAAGGACGACAAGATCGTCGCCATCACCGCGGCGATGCCCTCGGGCACGGGCCTCGACCTTTTCGCGCGCGAGTTCCCGCAGCGCACCTTCGACGTCGGCATCGCCGAGCAGCATGGCGTCACCTTCGCCGCCGGCCTCGCCGCCGAGGGCTTCAAGCCGTTCGCGGCGATCTATTCGACCTTCCTGCAGCGGGCCTACGACCAGGTCGTGCACGACGTCGCCATCCAGCGGCTCCCCGTTCGCTTTGCGCTCGACCGCGCCGGCCTCGTCGGCGCCGACGGGCCCACGCATGCGGGCGCCTTCGACATCGCCTACCTCGGCTGCCTGCCGGGCTTCGTGCTGATGGCGGCCGCCGACGAGGCGGAGCTCAAGCACATGGTGGCGACCGCCGCCGCCATCGACGACCGGCCGTCGGCGGTGCGTTATCCGCGCGGGGAAGGCACCGGCATCGAGCTGCCCGCCGAGGGCCGGCCCCTGGAGATCGGCAAGGGGCGCATCGTGCGCGAAGGCTCGGCGGTGGCGCTACTGTCGCTCGGCACCCGGCTGCCCGAGTGCCTGGCGGCGGCCGAGCAGCTCGCCGGCTTCGGCCTGTCGACCACCGTGGCCGATGCGCGGTTCGCCAAGCCGCTCGACACCGATCTCATCCGCCGGCTCGTTCAGAACCACGAGGTGCTGGTCACCATCGAGGAGGGCTCGGTCGGCGGCTTTGGCTCTTTCGTTCTGCAGCATCTGTCGAGCCAAGGCCTGCTCGACCGGGGATTGAAGATCCGGCAGATGGTCCTGCCGGACGTCTTCATCGACCACGACAAGCCCGAGAAGATGTACGAGAAGGCCGGCCTCGACGCGCGGGGCATCGTCGCCACCGTGCTGGCCGCGCTCGGGCGCGAGGAGACCGGCGGCGTCGCCGAGCGCGCGTAAGCGCTCGCCCGGGCTGGCGAACTCCGCGTGATCAACCTCAGGATGCGGCATGCCTGCGCGCGACTTGCGCCAGCGGACCTGATCCCGAGCGCGCACGAGGTTGTTCCGCGGTCGCTCCGCCGTCCGATATCCGACAGTCCTCCGTATCCAGAATGCATCGCATTGACAGGTGCGTCGGCGCTGACCTCGCCGATTCTTGATTCGCGGTGAGCCTGCGCCTCAGGATCAGGCCGTCCTGGGCTCGCAAGCGATGTCCCGGGCTTGTTCCAGTGTGCGGAGGCGTTCATGACAGGTCTGTGGCGTTACGCTGGCCGTTCTGCTGGCGCGCGTGCGGTGTTGCTTGCGTCGTCCATTGCGTTGTCGAGTTCACAGGCGCTTGCCGACGGGTTCCCGCCGGCCTACGCGAAATGGTCCCCCTGGCTCGAGATCGGAGGTGCCATTTCCAACCAAGACGAGGCCACGCGCGGCGAGCTGGCGTTCTGGGGCCCGCT
Source organism: Hyphomicrobiaceae bacterium (assembly GCA_035258465.1). Classification (GTDB taxonomy): domain Bacteria; phylum Pseudomonadota; class Alphaproteobacteria; order Rhizobiales; family Hyphomicrobiaceae; genus AWTP1-13. The sequence continues at coordinate 5,495 of DATEVP010000059.1, read as the reverse complement.
GACGCAGAACCGGAGCTCCCTCCTCTTCGTCGACCTGCGCGGCAAGTGGTTCGAGGATGCCCAGCGCGAAGGCAATCTCGCCCTGGGCTTTCGGGGCACGCAGCCGATGGGCTGGAACTTCGGCGTGTGGCTCGGATACGACCGGCGCCTCACCGAGACCGGCAACGCGTTCAACCAGATCTCGTTCGGTGTGGAGGCTCTGGCCCCGCGCTGGGAGGTTCGTGTCAACGGTTACGTGCCGCTGGAGCAGACAGGGTTCGTCGGACCCGCCGTCGCCGGGGCGCCGACCCTGGAGATGACCGCCGGCACCATCGTCCTCGTGAACGGCAGCACGCAGCAGCGCGAGCTGGCGCTGTGGGGCGTCGACGCGGAGTTTGGCGTCAGGCTGCCGCTCGGCGGACCTGACCGCCCGGTCCGGCCCTCGGGTCTCAGGGATGCCCCGCTCGCTCCCCTGCGCCACGAGCTGTGGCTCTACGGCGGCGGCTTTTATTTCGATCACCGCGACCTGAGCAGCGCGGTGGCCGGGCCCCAGCTGCGTGCGGAATGGCGCATCGAGAACATCATCCCGTACTGGGCCGCCTCGCGGCTGACGTTCGACGCGGCCTATCGCTACGACGACGTCCGGCGTGACCAGTACGAGGCCGGTCTCCGGCTCCGGCTGCCGATCGCCGAGGAGCGCAACCGCGCCGCGTGGCTCGCGCTCTCGCCGCAGGAGCGGCGCATGAGCGAGGGCCCGAAGCGCCACACCGACTAGCGTCGTCGCCGAGCGCGCCTGACGCTTATCCACAAGCTATCCACAGAAATCTTGCGCCGTGCTCGCCTGATGTGGCGAATCGCGGTTGCCCGTCGGTCTGGGTGCGCCTATCCGTTGGGGTGTCCCTAGACGACTTTCCTGCCTGCTCTCGTATCCCCCATCTGGCAGCAGGAAAAAGCCCTGGCGAACGGCGCCAGGGCTTTTTTTCGTTGGCGACCCAGACGGCAAATCGGCACGTCGCGAGCCCCGCGGCCTTTCCGCTCGCAGGGCGGACCGCCGCATGTCAGCTCACGCCGCTCTCACCAACACGTGAAGGCGCGCCCGAAAACCGTTGGCGTGCAGGCCTCGTAGTGGAGGCAGCTCCGAACCGGAGTTGACGGCGGGCTTCCGGGCCCGCCGTCTCCGCTTCCTTGTGATCCTGATGCAGCCAATCGATGTCCATGCTTTCACCAGCCCGCGAGCGCCGGCTCCTGCAGGCGGTCGTGACCCTGCTGGCGCTCGTTCCGGTCTTGGCGGGCATCGCCGGGGTCGTGTACGGGCTGCGCATCTTCGATATGCACGCCGGCGTGTCGCGCGATGGCGACAGCCAGGTGCGCTACCTGTCGGGCCTGCTGGTCGCCATCGGCCTGGGCTTCTGGAGCACGGTGCCGAGCATCGATGCGCAAGGCGCGCGGTTTCGCCTGCTCACCGCGCTCGTGCTGATCGGCGGCTTTGCCCGCCTCTATGCCCTGGCGCGCTCGGGCCTGCCCGCCGCAAGCATGCTGGCGGGGCTGGCGTTGGAGCTCGTCATCACGCCCAGTCTCGCCATTTGGCGCGAGGGCCTGGAGCGAAAATGCCGCGACCAGCGAGGCTTCAGGCGGTCGCCTTCTTGAAGTTCGCCGCCGCCTTGTCCCAATTCACGACGTTCCACCAGGCGTCGATATAGGCGCCGCGGTTGTACTGGTGCTTGAGGTAGTAAGCGTGCTCCCACACGTCGACGCCGATGACACCCCCGGCGCCTTCCATGTGCGGGCTGTCCTGGTTCGCCGTGCTGAAGATGACGATCTTCTTGTCCTTGACCCCGAGCCAGGCCCAGCCGGAGCCGAAGCGGCCGAGACCCGCGGCCTTCACGGCGGCCTTCATCTTGTCGAAGTCGCCGAAGGCGGCGTCGATCGCGCTCTTGAGATCGCCGGCGGGAGCCTTGGCGCCGCCGGGCGTCATCAGCTCCCAGAAGAAGGTGTGGTTCCAGTGGCCGCCGAGATTGTTGCGCACGAGGGTGCGCACCGCCTCCGGGGCGGCCGAGAGATCGGAAAGGATATCGTCGATTGGCTTGGTGCCCATCTCGGGCCATTTGCTGGCGTTGTTGTTGAGGTTGTTGACGTAGGCGGCGTGATGGTTGTCGTGGTGGATCTGCATGGTGCGCGCGTCGATGTGCGGCTCGAGCGCGTCGTTGGCGTAGCCGAGCGGCGGCAGCTTGAACGGCCCCGCTGCCTGAGCCATGACGGTTCGTGCGAGCACGCCGGAGCTGCTGGCGAACGCGGTGGCGCCGGCCAGGAATTTCAGAGTATCTCTGCGGTTCATGGTTTTCCTCCCTATCGGCAATCCCGTGGTGGCAAATCATACGCCCACCGCCTACCCAGGTGTTAGGGGCCGGAGCGGCGGCAAGCCGATTCTCTCTCTTACGCGGCTTCCGGTTTTGCGGATTGCACTGAGAGCTGCAGGCGGCGATCAAATAACCGTGACACTGTGAAGGGGTCCGCCAGCCCGTGCCGCGCCTCGATAAAGCGATGGTCGAGAGGGGGCTCGTTGCCTCCCGCGCGCGGGCGCGGGACCTGATCCGGCGCGGGCTGGTGAAGGTCGCGGGCGTGACCGCGGCAAAGCCAGGGGCAAATGTTGCCGCAGAGGCCGCGATCGTTGTTGCGGGCGAGGCGGCCGATCACGTCTCGCGCGGGGCCATGAAGCTTGCCGCCGCGCTCGATCACTTCCCGTTCAAGGTCGAGGGCGTCGTCGCCCTCGATGTCGGCGCCTCGACGGGCGGATTCACCGAAGTGCTGCTGACCCGAGGGGCCGCGCGCGTCTATGCCGTGGATGTGGGGCGCGGCCAGCTGCACCCGCGGCTGGCGCAGGACCCGCGCGTCGTTTCGCTGGAGAGTTGCGACGCGCGCCACCTGGATCGCACCCTGATTCCCGAGCCGGTCGATGCCCTTGTCGCCGACGTGAGCTTCATCTCCCTGACCAAGGCGCTGCCCGCCGCGCTTGGCCTCGCCGCGCCGGGCGCGTGGCTCGTGGCCCTGATCAAGCCGCAGTTCGAGGCTGGCCGGGCAGCCATAGGCAAGGGCGGCATCGTGCGCGATCGCGCAGCCCGCCAACGGGCGGTTGCGACGGTGAAGGCGTGGGTCGAGGGGCAGGCAGGCTGGCGCACGCTCGGCGTCATCCCGTCGCCGATCGCCGGCGGCTCGGGCAACGAGGAATTCCTGCTGGGGGCAGTCCGCGACGGCTAGTCTAGCCGCGGGCTTGCAGGGCCATGTCCAAAGCCGTTTGCGTTCGGGCCGCTGATCTGCGAATTCGGAGTGCAGCGGTAGGGTTCGGTGCGCCGATCCTGGCCGATGCCTGGAGGCAGCTCATGCAGCTCGTCGGTCAATATGACAGCCCCTATGTGCGGCGTGTGGCGATCTCGCTGCACCTGCTCGGACTGCCTTTCACGCGCAACGCGATCTCCGTTTTTTCCGACGCCGAGGAGATGGGCCGCATCAATCCATTGGTGCGCGTTCCCTCACTCGTGCTCGACGACGGGGAGGTCTTGATCGACTCGGGCGCCATCCTCGATCACATCGACGAGACGGTCGGTGCAGGGAGGGCGCTGTTGCCGCAGCACGGGACGGAGCGCCGCCGCGCTTTGAGGATCATTGCGCTGGCATCGGGTGCCATCGACAAGGCGGGTGCCATCGTCTACGAGCGCGTCCTGCGCCCGGCCGACAAGGTCTACGAGCCCTGGGTCGACAGATGCCGAGCCCAGCTTACGGGCGCGCTGCGCGCCCTCGATGCCCTGCCGCTGTCGCCCTGGCTACTAGGCGAGAGTATCATGCAGCCCGACATCACGGTGGCGGCAATGGCGGGATACCTGCGCTTGCGCCTGCCGGAGGGCTTGCCAACCGGGCTCTATCCGAACGTCGAGCGGCTGTCCGCGGCCTGCGAAGCGCTGCCGGCCTTCAAGGCCACGGTGCCGGCGCCGGACGAGACGATGCCGTCTGACATTTGACGGCCGGCGACGCCATCGCGCGCGACCGGCGCCACCTGCGCCGTCGCCAAAGCCGCTCGGATATACTATGTATATCTGGCAGAGGTGGTCAGATCATGCAGGCTCGCATCGCCAAGTGGGGCAACAGCCTTGCCGTCCGCCTGCCGCGGGCGATCGCAGACGATCTCGGGCTGGTAGAAGGGCAGTCCGTGGACATTGCGGTCGAGAACGGCTCGGTGATGCTGAAGCCGACACCAGGGAGAGTACGGCTCTCCGATTTGGTTGCGGAGGCTGAGAAGCTGGGGCCGGCCGCCCATCCCGAGATCGTCGAATGGGGTGCCGACGTCGGCGCCGAGGTCATCAAGGACGCCTATTCCACGCCGCGCAGAAGACCCCGCCGTGCCAAGCCATGATGACCTCGATGCAGGGGACCTCGTCTGGGTGGAGCTCGATCCCGTCCGCGGCAGCGAGCAGTCGGGCCGCCAGCCTGCAGTTGTCATAACGCCCGCAGCCTATCATAAGGTCTCCTACCTAGCCTTCGTCTGCCCGATCACGTCGAGCCTTGGGCCGTGGCCGTTCAAAGTGGCTCTCCCCGACGACCTGAAGATCAGGGGCGCCGTTCTGGTCGATCAGGTGCGCGCCGTCGATCGGGCTCAGCGCATCTTCGGCCGTGCCGGCCGGGTGCCCGACGAAACGCTGGACAGGATACGCGGCATTCTGACGGCCATGATCCGGCCCGACGAGTGAGAGCTCCCAAGACTGGAATGCGGAAGTGCGCGAGAGAGGAGTGAAAAGCATGCGCGTCTATTACGATCGTGATGCCGACATCAACCTGATCAAGGGCAAGAAGGTGGCCGTGGTCGGCTACGGCAGCCAAGGGCACGCCCACGTGCTCAACCTGCGCGATTCGGGCGTGAAGAACGTGGCCGTGGCGCTGCGCAAGACCTCGGCCGGCGTGGCCAAGGCGGAGAAGGAGAAGCTCAAGGTGATGGAGGTGGCCGAGGCCGCCAAATGGGCCGACATCATCATGATGCTCACCCCCGACGAGTTGCAGGCCGACATCTACAAGGACCATCTGCGCGACAACATGAAAGACGGCGCGGCGCTGATGTTCGCCCACGGCCTCAACGTGCATTTCAACCTGATCGAGCCGCGCGCCGACATCGACGTCGGCATGATCGCGCCGAAGGGGCCTGGGCATACGGTGCGCTCCGAGTATCAGCGCGGCGCCGGGGTGCCCTGCCTGCTCGCCATCCACCAGGACAAGAGCGGCAATGCGCACGACTTGTTCCTGTCCTATGGGGCGGCGATCGGCGGCGGGCGTGCCGGCATCATCGAGACGACCTTCAAGGAGGAGTGCGAGACGGACCTGTTCGGCGAGCAGTCCGTGCTGTGCGGCGGCCTGGTGGAGCTGATGAAGGCCGGCTACGAGACATTGGTGGAGGCAGGCTACGCGCCGGAGATGGCCTACTTCGAGTGCGTGCACGAGGTGAAGCTGATCGTCGACCTCATCTACGAGGGCGG
>DATEVP010000058.1:0-12276 GCA_035258465.1 Hyphomicrobiaceae bacterium | reverse complement strand
GATCACCATCCTCTTCTCGCTGCCGCTGTCGATCGGGGGCGCCATCGTGGCGCTGGCGATCACGGCCAAGCCGATCAGCCTGCCGGTGGTCATCGGCATCCTGATGCTGATGGGCATCGTCACCAAGAACGCCATCATGCTGGCCGACTTCGCGGTCGAGGAGATGAAGCGCGGCATTCCCCGCACGGAGGCCATCGTCGATGCGGGGCGCAAGCGCGCCCGCCCGATCGTGATGACCACCATTGCCATGATCGGCGGCATGCTGCCCTCGGCCTTCGGCGAGGGCTCCGGCGGCGAGTTCCGCTCGCCGATGGCCATTGCCGTGATCGGCGGCCTGATGTCCTCCACCCTGCTGTCGCTGGTGTTCGTGCCCGCCGTGTTCGCCGTGATGGACGACATCGCCCGCATCAGCTGGCGCCTGTTCAGCCGCCTGGTCGGGCCGGGCGAGGAGCTCGCCGGCGAGGCGCGGCCGGCGCGTGTGGAGGCCCGACCTGCCCACCCAGAGCCCGCGCAGGTGCCGATCGCCGCCGAGTAGTTGCGCGTCGGGTAGTCGCAAGCCGACCGTGCACGGCTCGTCGTTGGCGCGAGAACTCCTGACTCAACTGAGACTTGCACCTCTCCGCTTGCGTTCCCGGAAGCCGCGCCCCAGCGCGGCTATCCGGGATCTTGACCCATCGAGCCTGAGCGCTGCGCTCACCATCCGAAGCCGTCGGCCCGCGCCACGTCTGCGAACAGATCGCCGCGCAGTCGGCTGGCCGTGATGTAGACGTGGAACAGTTTCTCGGGCCTCTCGCACATGGTCGATCCCGCGCTACGGCACCCGGCAAGACCCCGGCTCTTCGCGCCGTGGCGCTCCGGCCGGGGACGCAAGCCGCCAGGATCGCGCACGTTCGATACGTCCGCAATCGGCACACCTGCGCTCAGGGTTGACACACCCGTGTTGGGCCGGGATTCTGAGCGCGAGCATCGAATATTGGGGAGGACCGTCCCATGGCTCGCGTGGTGCCGCTCAAGGATCGCTCGATGCGCGAAAGAGTGTCCGCGGAGGAATGGGACACGCGCGTCGACCTCGCCGCCTGCTACCGGCTGGTTGCGCTCTACGGCATGACCGACCTGGTCTACAACCACATCACGGCGCGGGTGCCGGGGAGCGACGATCATGTTCTGATCAACCCCTACGGCATGCTCTACGAGGAGATCACGGCTTCGAGCCTGATCAAGATCGACCTCGCAGGCAACACCGTGCTGCAGCCGGACCACGACTACTCGGTGAATGCCGCGGGCTACGTCATCCACAGCGCCGTGCACACGGCCAGGCATGATGCGGCATGCGTGATCCACACGCACACGCGCGCCGGAACCGCGGTCAGCGCGCTCGCCGACGGCCTGATGCCGCTGTCGCAGACGGCCATGCGTTTTGCCGGCCACCTCGCCTACCACGACTATGAAGGGCCGGCCTTCAACAGGGGTGAGCGCGAGCGCCTGATCGCCGACCTCGGCGGCAGGAACGCGATGATCCTGCGCAATCACGGGCTCTTGGTGTGCGCGCCCTCCATTCCGCAGGCCTTCAATCTGATCTATTGGCTGGAGCAGGCCTGCAAGATCCAGATCGACATCTTGTCGTGCGGCCGGCCGCTGCACATGCCCGCGCCGGATGTCGTCGAGGGCACGTCCGATGCTCTGTCGGGCACGGAGATCACGCTCGATAACGAGGACAAGACCAATCCGCATGTGAAGTCCGGCGCGCAGAAAGGCCAGACCGGCTACGGCCTGCTGGAATGGCCGGCGCTTCGGCGCCGGCTCGACCGCTTGGATGCGTCCTACGCGGAGTGACGGGCGGGCAGCGGCCTATTCGGCCGCCTCTCAATAGATTGTTACACCGCTGTCGACCGACAGAATCTGCCCCGTTGTGATTGCGGCCTCGTCGGACGCGAGATAGACGGCCATGTCGGCGATGTGGATCGGCTGTCCCAGCCCCAGCAGATGGCTCGCGGCCAGCTTGCTCACGTCCTTGTTGGCGGCGAGGAGCCGCTTCACCCGCTCGGTGAGCGTGACCGATGGCGCGATTGCATTCACCCTGATCCTGTGGGGCGCATACTCGACGGCCATGGACCGGGTCAGGGAGGCGATGCCGCCCTTGGCCGCCGTGTAGCAGTCGCGCCCGGGCAGCGCCATCAGGGCCACGTTCGAGCTCATGTTGATCACGGAGCCGCCGCCGGCCTCGATGAGGCGGGGTATCGCGATCTTGCTGCACAGGAAGGTGCCAAAAAGATCGAGTTTGATCGCGCGCCAGAATTCCTCCTCCGGCGCCTCGGTGACCGGGCCATCCTGCAGGGTCGAGCCGCCGGCATTGTTGTGCAGGATGTCGAGCTTGCCAAAGCGCGCGACGGTTTCGCTGACGGCGGCCTCGACGCTGGACCGATCGGTCACGTCGCAATGCACGAAGTGGGCATCGCCGCCGGAATTGGCCGCGATCGCTCGAGCGGAGTCCGCGGCGGCTTTGCCGGCCGCATCATCGATGTCCGCCACGACGACCCTGGCGCCCTCCTGGGCAAATCGTTCCGCCGTCGCTCGGCCGATTCCGCCGCCACCACCCGTGATGAAGGCAACCTTGCCTGCCAGCCTAGCCATTCGCTCTTCCTTGCATTGGTGCGGCGCCTAGTCGGGAGCACACAGAAAATCCAGCACGGCGGTCTCGGCCAGGACGCGGGTGGGCTCGGCGTAGTAGGCCGCCATCGCTCTCTGCTCTGGCGTGTCGAAGCGGTATCTGAGATAGGAGCCGAGCCGGCGCGCCTGGGCGACGAACTTTCTGCCTACGGCGATGCGCCGGGCATCGTAGGCGCGCAAGGCCGCCGTGACGTCGGTAGTCTCTGCCAGCGCATCGGCGAGCGCGGCGGCGTCGTCCATCGCCTTGAGGATGCCGGCGCCCACGTGCGGGCGGACCACGAAGGCCGCGTCCCCCATCAGCGCCACGCGCCCGAAGGCCATGCTCGGGCTTTCCAGATCGTAGATCGGCTGCAGGAACGGCTGGTCGATGCGGGCGAGCGCGGCGCACATCGAGGGGGGCAGCAGGCGTGCGCCGGCTTCGTGCATCTCGGCGACCACCCGGCGCGCCATGAGCGGCGGCGGTATCGATATCTCGTGGGTGTGGCCGGCCTCGTCGGTGAGAAGGCTGGGCAACTCGGTTGCCTCGTCGGCCGGGCGATACCACACCATGTTCCAGCTGCGCCGCCCGGGCCTCAGATCGTTGCCGGGCCCGGCGACCGGATAGCCGAGGAACTGCTCTCCCGGCGGCAGGACGAACGTCAGGTTTTCCAGCACGGCGGGCGCCAGGAGGGAGGCGACCGCCGCCTCGTCCGTCAAGCCGCGCCAGGCGACGTAGCCGGCGTAGAGCAGCTGCGTGCCGGGCGAGAGCAGCGCGCGCACGCTCGAGCGGAACCCGTCGGCACCGATCAGCAGATCGGCAGTCTCGGTCGTGCCATCGGCGAAATGAGCAAGGGCCGCCTCCGCCGTCTGCGACACGCCGCGCAGGTCTCTCCCCAAGTGGTAGTGCTCGGAGCCGAACGCGGCGATCAGCAGGTCGAACAGGCGGTTCCAGGAGGTTGCCGTCTGCGGGTAGTGCCGCTCGCAGATCACGCGGCCCGCGCCATCGAGCACCAGGCGGCGCTCGACCGGCACGCCGAAGTCGTGGGCAGAATCGATGCCGAGCTCGGCGAATGCCCGGTGCATCTCGGGATGCGTCACGATGCCGGCGCCGCGCCCGACCAGCGCGACCGGAGAGCGCTCGAACACGTCGACCTGCCAGCCCTGACGGCGCAGGTAGAGAGCGGCCAGCAGCCCGCTCATCGAGCCGCCGATCACGACCGCGCGGCGCACGGGGCTCGCCATCTCCGTCACATGGCTCCGTTGAAGTTGGCGGGCAACCGGCCGATACGCCGGCTCAGGTGCCCAGATAATACTGCTTGATGATCTCGTTGTTGGCGAGGTCGCCGGCCGTCTTGCCCTCGAACTCGATCTCGCCATGCACGATGACATAGCCGCGGTCGGCGATCTTGATCGCCTGATTGAAGTTCTGCTCGGCCATCAGCACGGTGAGGTGGCGCTGGTCCTTGAGCTCCTTGATCTTGGCGATCATCCGGCTGACCAGGATTGGTGCCAAGCCCACCGACGGCTCGTCGACCAGCAGCAGCCTCGGCTCCGACATCAGCGCGCGGGCCACCGCCACCATCTGCTGCTCGCCCCCGCTCATGGAGCCGGCCAGCTGGTTGCGCCGCTCGGCCAGCGCCGGGAAGGTGGTGAGGACGAAGTCGAGGTTGGCGGCAATGTTGCGCCGCGCCGCCTTGCGATAGGCGCCGAGCATCAGGTTCTCTTCCACCGTCAGGGCCGGGAACAGCCGCCGCCCCTCGGGCACCAGCGCCACGCCCAGGCCGACGATGTCTTCCGGGGCGCGGCCCACGAGGCTCGTCTCCTTGCCATCGATCTTGAGCACGATCGCGCCCGCGGTCGGCGCCACGAGGCCGGCGATGCACTTGATCAGCGTGCTCTTGCCGTTGCCGTTCGACCCGAGCAGGACGACCGTCTCGCCGTCGTTGACGGAGATCGACACGCCGTGCAGCACGCGAACGTTGCCGTAGCCCGCCTCGATGTCGCTGATCTCGATGCTACACGCCAAGGTAGGCCTTCTCCACTTCGGGGTCCTTGACGATCTCGGCCGGCGTGCCCTCGGCGATCTTGCGGCCGGCATCGAGCACGATGACGCGCTCCGAGAAGCGAAATACCGCGCGCATGATGTGCTCGATCATGATCACGGCGACGCCGCGCGCGTTCAGCTTGAACAGGATATCGAGGATCTCGTCCACCTCCGAGCTCGACAGGCCGGCCATGGCCTCGTCGGAAATGAGCAGCTGCGGCTTGGCGGCGAGCGCGCGTGCAAGCTCGAGCTTGCGCATGTCCACCTGCGTCAGCCGGCCGGAGTTGGCGTTGGCGCGGTTGCGGAAGCCGACGAGATCCAGAATCTCCCGCGCCTCGGCTTCCGTGGTGCCGCCGCTATGGGAGGCCGCATACTCCATCGGGATCAAGAGGTTCTGCAGCACCGTCATGGAGCGGAACGGGCGCGGGATCTGGAAGCTGCGCACGATGCCCCGGCGCGTGCGGCGGTGGGCGGCGAGCCTGGTGACGTCGGCGCCCTTGAAGGTGATCACGCCCTGGTCGCAGAACAGCGAGCCCGAGATGCAGTTGATCATGGTCGTCTTGCCGGAGCCGTTCGGGCCGATCAGGCCGAGCCGCTCGCCCTCGTCGAGATGAAAGTCGACGGCGTTGAGCGCGACGAAGCCGCCGAAGCGCTTGGTCAGGGATTTCACGTCGAGAATGCGCTCAGGCACGGCTTTTCACCCTCGCACGCAAATCGTTGACCAGGCCGACGAGGCCGCTCGGCGCCAGGATGACGAAGCTAACCAGCACCACGCCGACGAGGAAGACGTTGAGCTCGGAGGAGATGGTCACCGAGATGACCTCCTGCGCGGTGCCGAGCAGGATGGCGCCGATCACCGGGCCGTACCAGTAGGCGGTGCCGCCGATCATCGGCATGGCGATGGCGTTGACGGCAATCCCCAGCGAAAACGCCGACTGCGGGTCCACGTAGGTCACGTAGAACGGATAGGGCGCACCGGCCATGCCCATCAGCACGCCCATGACCGTGGTCGATATCAGCTTGAGCCGCAGGGTGGGCACGCCCATGCACTCGGCCGCGACCTCGTCATCGCGCACCGCGGCAAGCCCGCGGCCGAATTTGGAGTGGACGATGTAGCGAGAGACGATGATGGCAAACAGCGACATCAGCAGCATGACGAAGAAAAGGTACTTGATATAGCTGGAAAAGAAAGGCGGGGGCGCAGGTGTCAGAATGTAGCTGCCCTTGGCGCCGCCGACGTAGTCCCAGTTGTTGGCAAGGGTCTGGAAGACCACGGCGAGTGCCAGGGTGGCGATGGCGAAATAGACGCCCCTCAACCGCAGCGTGAGATAGCCGGTACCGAGGCCGATCAGGCCGCAAACGACCGCGCCGGCGGCGATATACACCAGCATCGGCGGCTGCAGCCCCAGGCCCTGCAGGTACTTGTTGAGGGCGATGGTGGTGTAGGCGGCAACGGCGAAGAACCCGGCGGCGCCGAAGTTCACGTAGCCCGTGAAGCCGCCGAGGATGTTCCAGGCGACCGCCATGATCAGCGACTGCAGGATCACGTAGGCGGCGAAATAGTAGTACTCGTTCTTGCCCAGCGCGACGAAGGCGATCCCGACCAGCAACGCGCCGATGATGAACCCCCAGAACCCTCCCGACCTCATGACTGCCTGCCCAGGATGCCCGACGGCCTCACGGCAAGCGTGAGGAGCAGTATGCTGAAGGACACGGCTGGCGCCCAGGAAGGTCCGGCGAAGGTCTGCACGAAGCTCTCGGCGATGCCGAGGATGAAGCCGGCGATGACGGTGCCGGTTATGCTGCCCATGCCGCCCAGCACCACCATGGCGAAGGCCCGGCCGATGTACTCGCGATTGATCGACGGCTCGACCGGGCCGATGATGATCAGCAGCGCGCCGGCAACGGATGCCGTGGCGATCGCCAGACCGAAGGCGATCTGCTTGATCCTGACCGGGTCGGCGCCCATCAGCTGCAGCGCCTGCCGGTCCTGGGAGACGGCGAGAATGGCGCGGCCGATGAAGGTCTTCGACAGGTAGAAATAGATGCCGATCGTCATGACCATCGAGACGACGAAGGGGATCGCCATCCGCAATGGAAAGTCGACGAGCCCGAGCTTCCAGTTCATTCCGATGTAGGGCGCCGGAACCAGCCGGTAGTCGACGCCGTAGATCATGATGAGCGTGACCTCGATGATGAACATCAGGCCGAAGAAGAAGGCGAGCCCGCTCAGCGATTCCTGGCCTGTGCGCTCGAAGCTCACGTAATAGACGCGGTAGACGAGAATTCCCGCCACGAAGAAGACCGGCGTCAGCAGGATGCCCGTGAGGACGGGATCAAAGCCGTAGTGAGCGCCCAGGTAGTAGGCGAAATAGGAACCGACAATGACGAAGGCGGGGTGGGCGATGTTGACGATGTCGAGCTGCCCGAAGGCGATCGACAGCCCCAAGGCCACGGCTATGTAGAAGCCTCCGAGCAACAGGCCCGAGACGACGGCGTTCAGGAACAGTCCTGGATCGATGATCACGGTCGTCGCGGCGCCCGTTGCCCGGTCAGTCTGTCAGCGGCGCTGATGTCCTACTGCCGGTAGGGGAACTGCAGCTCGCCGGTTTTCACCGAAGGCGGATAGAGCACGATACGGCTGCCGGCCTTGGAGAACTGCTCCATATCGTCTGGCTTGAGATCGCGGAACTGAACCATCAGCGCACGGGTGGTGGCCCATTCACCGTTCGAGCCGAATTTGACGGGACCGACGATCGTTTCATAGGTCGTCGTGCGCATATGCTCGGCGAGCTTGCCCTGATCGAGGCTCTTGGTCGCTTCCACGGCCAGGCCCAGCACCTGCATGTAGGCGTAGGCCCACGGCGGCAGGTAGTGGCCGAGCGGATCGACGCCCGCCGGGCCCGCCTTCTCCTGATACTTCTTCAGGAACGCCTCGATGCCCGGGAAGTTGAGCGTCGGCGCCGGCACCCAGAAATCGTAGTTGACGACACCATTGAGCATCGGCCCGAGGTTCTTCTGGATGGAGGCGAACTGCAGGCCGACCATGCCGCCGCCAAACAGCTTGGTCTTGAGACCGAGCTCGTTAGCGGCCTTGACCATGCCCACCGAGTCCGGCGGGTAGGAGCCGACGTAGACCACATCCGGATTGGTCGCCTGGATGGCGCGGATGATCGGCGCAAAGTCGGTGGTGGGTGGCGGATAGGATTTGTCATAGACGATCTGGAAACCCATCTCCTGCGCGTTCTTGCGCGCACCGGCGGCCGCATTCTGCGCGAACTCCGCATCCGCCGCGGCAATGGCGATGGTCTTCAAGCCTTTGCTCTTGGCGAGCTCCATGAAGCCGCGCGACCAGTCCTCCTTGGGAGAGGGACCCGCCGGCATGATCTGGAAGTAGCGGTCGTACTTGAAGGACTCGTTGACGGCCAAGCCGAACAACGCCGGGAACACCATCTGCTTGCGCATGATGATGGGCATCGCCGGCGCGATCACGTTGGTGCCGTAGCTGGAGACGACCAGGTCGACGTTGTCGACCTCGAGCAGCTTGGTGTAGATCGCCGGGACCCTGGCCGGGTTGGTCTGATCGTCGTTGTAGACGAACTCCACCTGCCGGCCGAGCAGGCCGCCCTTGGCGTTGATGTCGTCGCGCCAGATTTCCATGGCGATCAGGGCCGACTTGCCGCCGGCGCCGAGCGGCCCCGTGAGCGACATGGAGAACCCGATCTTGACCGGCGGCTGTTGGGCGACCGCCGGCGCGGCGGTGAGGGCTGGGGCTACAACGACAAAGGCGCCAAGCAGCGCGGCTGCGCCCGCGCTCCTACGCGTTATCAAGAGCGTCATGAAAGCGTTCCTCCCTGTTGAGACCGAATTTTTGCGGCAGTGTAAGCGCGCGCACCGGCCAAGCCAAGGGCCTCGTGCTGCCCAGCTTTGCGCCACTCGGGCGGCGGGGGAAGCTGCCCATCAGCAGCCCACACGCAGGCCATAAGCCCGGATTTTCACTTCACTATTGAAGATCGCATGCCCCGCGCGCACAATTGCCTAAGATCGCAACCAAGCTCGCGCCGTGCCAGGCCGGCGGTCCAGGGAGAACGCCAATGCAGCCCTATACGACGGAATCGATCACCCAGGTCGTGATCGAGCAGATGTCGACCACGCCCGATCCGCGCATGAAGGAGATCATGGAAAGCGCGGTGCGCCATCTGCACGCCTTCGCCCGCGAGGTGCAGCTGACGCCGGCCGAATGGATCAAGGGCATCGAGTTCATGACCAAGGTCGGCCAGATGTGCACGCCGGCGCGGCAGGAGTTCATCTTGCTGTCGGACACGGTCGGCCTGTCCGCGCTCGTCAACATCATGCACGACAAGACCAAGATGGAGGAGGCGACCGAGGCGAGCCTGCTGGGGCCGTTCTTCCGCGAGAACACGCCACGTTTCGAGCATGGCGCGCAGATCGCCAAAGCCACCAATGGCCAGGAGGTGGTCCTCTTCGGTCGCGTCACCAACGCGCAAGGGGCACCTTTGCGCGATGCCCAGGTCACGGTCTGGCAGACGGCTGCCGACGGCCGCTACGACATCCAGAAAAGCCTGGAGGAGATCGATTGCCGCGGCATCTTCCGCACCGACGACAAGGGCAACTACCTGATCCGCACGGTGCGGCCGCTCGGCTATTTCATTCCGCTCGACGGCCCGGTCGGCCAGATGGTGATGGCCCAGAAACGCCATGGCAAGCGGCCAGCCCACATTCACTTCCTGATCAGCACGCCGGGCTACCGCGAGCTGGTCACCGCTCTTTATCTGGCGGGAGACGAGCATCTGGAGGACGACGTCGTGTTCGGCGCCTCCGGCGACCTCGTGGCGGAGGTGAAGGCCAACGACCCGGCCTCGCCGATCCCCGGCGTCCCCAGCATCCACTTCGATTTCAGCCTGGCGCGCGAGACGGAAGCCGACCGGCGCGCCGGCCGCGTCGGCGGCGATCCGGGCGCCATCACCAAGGGCAACGGCGAGGCGTCGGCGCCCTACGGCGCGCCGCCGCCGGAGATGGCCGCCGCCGAGCAAAAGAAGAAGGGCATTCTCGGCGGGCTCTTCGGCCGGTAGGCACTCTGCTACCGCGCACGCAACATCATTCGCGAACGTCACCCCGTGCAGTCGCCGCGCCACCGGTGCGGCGGCGGAGGCACGGGGCCCATGCACATGACCACTTGCGCTCGCTGTCAGTTATGCAGCCCGGCCTGCGGCCCGTTTCTCCAGCCACCACATCCTTATGGCCCGGTGACCTGGGTCCCGGCCTAGTCCCACGCGTGCCCTGACGGGCGCGCGTGGCGCCGGGATGACGTTGTGGCGATCGGCAACGGACCCATGACGCAGAGCCGCGCGAGTCTTGTGGGTTGCGACAACGGACCATAGAGTGAAGCGGCGCGACGAATACCGTCTGTTGGGGGAGGAACGCAACGCATGAAGGCGCCACCGTTCGCCTATCTCCGCGCGACTTCGCTCGAGGAGGCCTTCAAGCTGTGGACCGGGGCTGGGCCGGAGGCCAAGCTGCTGGCCGGCGGCCAGAGCCTGCTCGCCACGCTGGCCTTTCGCCTCTCCGAACCCGGCACGCTGATCGATATTTCGCGCGTGCCCGAGCTCGCCGGCATCGGCATGGCGGGCGACATGGTGAGGGTCGGCGCGCTCACCACGCATACCGAGCTCGGCGCCAGCGATCTCATTCGCCAGCACGTGCCGCTGCTGGCCGAGGCGGTGCCGCTGATCGCGCACCCCGCCATCCGCAACCGCGGCACCATCGGCGGATCGCTCGCCTTCGCCGATCCGGCTGCGGAGCTTCCCGCCTGCTGCGTCGCGCTGGAGGCGCAGATCGTGGCGTGCGGGCCGAAAGGCGAGCGGCGCATCGCGGCGGCGCAGTTTTTCACCGGCCTCTATGCGACCGCGCTCAAGGACAAGGAGCTGATCGCCGCAGTCGAGATCGCCGTGACAAGGCCAGGCGAGCGGAGCACGATCCTCGAGCTGGCGCGGCGGTCGGGCGATTATGCCATGGCCGGCATCGCGGCGCGGGCAAAGGTCGCGGCGGGCAGGCTGGTGGACCCGAACCTCGTCTTCTTCGGCGTCGGCGATCGCCCGGTGAGCGCCCTGCGCGCGATGGAGGCGCTCGCCGGCAAGTCCGTCACCGCCGGGACCATGGCCGCGGTCAATGCCGCGCTCGATACCGATCTGTCGCCGCCCGCCGACCAGCACGGCAGCCCCGAGATGAAACGCCACCTGGCGCGCGTGCTGCTGGCGCGCGCGCTCGATCGCCTCACGAGCGAGGAGGAGAAGCGGGCCGCATGAGCACAGCCGTCGATATTTCTCTCGAGGTCAACGGCGAGCGGGTCACCGCCCGCGTCGAGGCGCGCCGCCACCTGATCGACTTTTTGCGCTTGGACCTCGGCCTGATGGGCTCGCATACGGGCTGCGAGCACGGCGTGTGCGGGGCCTGCACGGTGCGCGTCGACGGGAAGATCGTGCGCGGCTGCCTGGTGCTCGCCGCCTCGCTCGACGGCGCCAAAGTCGAGACCATCGAGGGCGTTTCCGAAACCGGCGAGATCCGCGACCTGCAGGACGCCTTCATCGCCCGCAACGCCTGCCAGTGCGGCTACTGCACGCCGGCCATGCTGCTGACGGCGGCCGAATTGCTGCAGATGAACTCGCGGCCGACGCGCCAGGAGATCCGCGAGTTCATCGCCGGCAACTACTGCCGCTGCACCGGCTACCACGCCATCGTCGACGCGATCGAGACCGTCGCGGCCAAGCGCAACGGCAAGGCCGCGCCATGAACGAGGTCATCGATCCGAGGTCCGTCGACCGGCCCAACTCCTACATCGGCAAGTCCGTGCCGCGGCCGAACGCGGTCAAGCTGGTGGAGGGGCGCGGGCAGTATGTCGACGACATCGAGCTGCCGCGCCTGGTGCACGTGGCGTTCGTGCGCAGCCCGCATGCGCACGCCAAGATCGTGAAGGTCGATGCCGCCGCCGCTCTGGCGGTGCCGGGCGTGGTGCGGGTCTTCACGGGCCAGGATCTCGCGGCCCATTGCGATCCCTGGGTGGGAACGCTGGCGCACCTCAAAGGCATGAAATCGGCGCCGCAGCATCCCCTGCCGCTCGACCGCGCCACCTGGGTCGGCGAGGCGGTGGCGGCCGTGGTATCCAACAGCCGGGCGGTTGCCGAGGATGCCGCGGCCAAGGTGGCCGTCACCTATGAACCGTTGCCGGCGGTCGTCGACATGGAGACCGCGCTGCAAGCGGGGGGGCCGGTGATCCACCCCGAGCTCGGCGACAACCTGTGCTTCCAGCGCGTCAACGAGAGTGGCAAGGTCGACGACGCCTTCAGGGCGGCGCACCGGGTCGTGGAAGCCACGTTCCATACCGGCCGCCACACCGGCGTGACGCTCGAGCCCCGCTCGATCCTGGCCGACTACAACCGGGCTTCCGCCAAGCTCACCGTCCATCACGCCACGCAGGCGCCGCACATGATGCAGGCAGTGTTCGCCAAGCACATGCGGCTCCCCGAGGGCGACGTGCGCGTGATCTGCACCGACGTCGGCGGCAGCTA
>DATEVP010000057.1:0-7853 GCA_035258465.1 Hyphomicrobiaceae bacterium | reverse complement strand
GACGGGAATACCCAAATGCATCGTGCACTCGGCCGGAGGCGTGCTCCTGAAGCATATGTCCGAGCAAATTCTGCATTCGGACGTGAAGCCCGGCGACCGTCTCTTCTACTTCACGACGCTCGGCTGGATGATGTGGAACTGGCTGGTGTCGGGCTTGTCGAGCGGGGCGACGCTGCTGCTCTACGACGGCTCGCCCTTCCATCCCGACGGCAACATCCTGTGGGACTACGCGCAGGCCGAGAAGGCCACGCACTTCGGCACTTCCGCCAAGTACATCGATGCTCTGAAGAAGGCGGAGCTTTCACCGGCCAAGACGCACGATCTCTCGGCGCTGCGCGTGCTGCTGTCGACGGGCTCGCCGCTGGTGCCGGAGAGCTTCGACTACATCTACGAGGCGATCAAAAAGGATCTGCATCTCGCCTCCATCTCCGGCGGCACCGACATCGTCGGCTGCTTCGTGCTCGGCATCCCCACCAAGCCGGTATGGCCTGGCGAGATCCAGGGGCCGGCGCTGGGCCTGGCCGTCGACGTGGTCGACGAGAACGGCAAGCGGGTCGCACGCGGCAAGGGGGAGCTCGTCTGCGCCGGGCCGTTCCCCTCCATGCCGGTCGGGTTCTGGAACGACGCCGACGGGAAGAAGTATCAGGCGGCCTATTTCTCGCGCTTTCCCGGCATCTGGCATCACGGCGATTTTGCCGAGTGGACCGAGCACGGCGGCATGATCATCCACGGCCGCTCGGACGCCACGCTCAATCCGGGCGGCGTGCGCATCGGCACGGCCGAGATCTACCGCCAGGTCGAGCAGCTGGCCGAGGTGCAGGAATCGATCGTCATCGGCCAGGACTGGGAAGGCGACGTGCGCGTGATCCTGTTCGTGGTGCTGAAGCCTGGGCTGGCGCTCGACGACCCCCTGCGCGATCGCATCAAGAAGCAGATCAGGGCCGGCGCCAGCCCGCGCCACGTGCCGGCCAGAATCGTGCAGGTGGCCGACATCCCGCGCACCAAGTCGGGCAAGATCACCGAGCTTGCCGTGCGCGACGTGGTGCACGGGCGCGAGGTCAAGAACAAGGAGGCGCTCGCCAACCCCGAGGCGCTGGAGCTCTATCGTGGGATTGCCGAGCTGGGCCGATAGGCGAGAAGCTTCCGTGCCAAAGGCAGAAGTGTGCTCTCGAGCGCAAATTGGAAGGAATGCGCCTAATCTGGCGACTTCCCTGACGGAGCCTGATGATGGAATCCTGGTCTTATCCGCCCGCTTACGACGATGACTACATGCCGCCGGCGGATAGCCGTTACTGGTTCCCGGTGCGGGAGACGATGCCGGCGCAGGAGCGCGAGCGCGCAATTTTGCAGCGCCTGCAGACGGTGTGCCACTACGCCTACGAGCATGCGCCGTTCTATCGCCGCAAGTGGGACGAGGCCGGGTTCCATCCGGAGCAGCTCGAGTCGCTGGAGGATTTCGAAAGCAAGGTTCCTGTGATCCGCAAGGCGGATTTGCGCGAAGCGCAGCGCCGCGTCCCGCCCTTCGGCGATTATCTCTGCATCCCTGAGCGCGAGGTGTTCCACATCCACGGAACCAGCGGCACCACCGGACAGCCGACCGCATTCGCACTCGGCCGCGGCGACTGGAGCGCGATCGCCAACGCGCACGCCCGCATCATGTGGGGCATGGGCATGCGCCCAGGCGACGTCATCTGCATCGCCGCGGTCTTCTCGCTCTATCTCGGCAGCTGGGGCGCGCTGGCGGGCGCCGAGCGCCTGCGCGCCAGGGCATTCCCGTTTGGCGCCGGTGCGCCCGGCATGTCGGCACGCTGCGCCCAGTGGCTCCAAGCGATCAAGCCAGCGGCCTTCTACGGCACACCGACCTACGCGCTGCATCTGGCCCAGGTCGCTGCGGACGAAGGCCTGAACCCGCGCGATTTCAGGCTCAGGTTCATGTTCTTCTCCGGCGAGCCCGGCGCCTCGATTCCGGGTGTGCGCGATCGCATCGAGGAACTTTACGGAGCCAAGGTGTTCGACAGCGGCTCCATGGCCGAGATGACGCCGTGGATGAACGTGGCGGGCTCGCGCGAGACCAGCGGCATGCTGTGCTGGCAGGACATCGTCTACACCGAGGTGTGCGATCCCAAGACCATGCACCGCGTTGCCTACGGCCAGCGCGGCACGCCCGTCTATACCCACCTCGAGCGCACCTCGCAGCCGATGATCCGGTTGGCGTCGGGCGACCTGACGCAATGGGTGAACGAGCCCAACCCGTGCGGGCGCACCTACCCGCGCCTGCCGACCGGCGTGTTCGGCCGCATCGACGATATGTTCACCATCCGCGGCGAAAACGTCTATCCGAGCGAGATCGACGCGGTTCTCAACGCCTTGCCGCGCTATGGCGGCGAGCACCGCATCGTCATCAGCCGCGAGTCGAGCATGGACGAGCTGCTGCTGCGGGTGGAGGCGGATTCGGCTACCTTCAATTCCGGCGCTGACCAGATCGGGCAGTTCCACGACGAGGTGGTCCACAAGGTGCAAAAGCTGCTTGGCTTGCGGACCATTGTGGAGGTGGTAGCGCCGTCCTCGCTGCCGCGCACCGACTTCAAGGCGCGCCGCGTGATCGACGACCGCGAGGTGTTTCGCGACATGCAAGCTCAGATCGAGGCAAGCAAGAGTTGAGCCGACGCATCCCGTCAGTGGCGCTGATCGAGCGGGTGCAGGCCGGCCAGCCGGCAGCCATCGGCCGGCTCATCTCGCGCGCCGAGGCCGGCACCGCCGAGGCGCGTGAGGCCCTGGCCCGGATCTACCAGATGGCCGGCCGTGCGCATGTCATCGGCATCACCGGCGTACCGGGCAGCGGCAAATCCACGCTGGTCGGCAAGCTGGCGGAGAAGCTGCGCAAGAAGGGCACCAAGGTCGGCATCGTCGCCATCGATCCATCGAGCCCCTACTCGGGCGGCG
Organism: Hyphomicrobiaceae bacterium; assembly: GCA_035258465.1. GTDB lineage: Bacteria > Pseudomonadota > Alphaproteobacteria > Rhizobiales > Hyphomicrobiaceae > AWTP1-13. Next base: position 4,910 of record DATEVP010000057.1, on the reverse strand, counting down.
CCATCCTCGGCGACCGCATCCGCATGACGGAGCTGGCGACGGATCCTGGCGTCTACATTCGCAGCATGGCGACCCGGGGAGCCACCGGCGGCATGGCGCGTGCGGCACTCGATGCGGTCGATATCCTCGACGTCGCGGGCTACCAGACCATCATCATCGAGACGGTCGGCGTCGGCCAGGACGAGGTGGAGATCGCGCGCGCCTCCCACACCACGGTGGTGGTATCGGCGCCGGGGCTGGGCGACGAGATCCAGGCGATCAAGGCCGGCATCATCGAGATCGCCGACATCCACGTGGTCTCCAAGTGCGACCGCAGCGACGCCAACCGGACCATCATCGATCTCAAGCAGATGCTGATGCTGGGCCTCCGCGACGCGCCGAAATCGGAGTGGAGCATCCCGGTGGTCGGCACCAGCGCCATCTCGGGCGAGGGCCTGGACGATCTCGTCACCGCCATCGGCCGGCATCGGTCGGTTGCCTTCGACACCGAGAGCGGCCGCCGGCGCCGCATCGATATCGCCCGCTTCCGCCTGCGCAAGACGGCGGAGAACCTGCTGCTGGAGCGCTTCGCCCAGGATATCGATGCATGCGCTGCGCCGCTCGTTGAACAGCTGGCCGGGCGCACGGGCGACCCCTATTCGCTTGCCGAAGAGCTCCTCAAACTCATCGCCAGAGAGGAAACCCCATGAGCGAGATGCTCGATCCGAAATCGCGTGGCCAGCTCGAGAGCGAGGTCGCAAGCTGGGAGGCGAACGAGGTCGCCGCCTTCCTGAAGAAACAGGCCGAGCGCAAGTCGCAGTTCTTCACCGTCAGCGACATTCCGGTCAAGCGCACCTATACGGCGGCCGATATCGCCGACACGCCGCTCGAGGATATCGGCCTGCCGGGCCGCTACCCGTTCACGCGCGGGCCCTATCCAACCATGTACCGCAGCCGAACCTGGACCATGCGACAGATTGCCGGCTTCGGCACCGGCGAGGATACCAACCGCCGCTTCCAGTACCTGATCGCGCAGGGCCAGACCGGGCTCTCGACCGACTTCGATATGCCCACCCTGATGGGCTACGACTCCGACCACCCCATGAGCGAGGGCGAGGTCGGCCGCGAGGGCGTCGCCGTCGACACGCTGGCCGACATGGAGGCGCTCTACGACGGGATCGACCTCGAAAACATTTCCGTGTCCATGACCATCAATCCGACCGCGTGGATCCTGCTCGCCATGTACGTCGCCATGGCCCGCAAGCGCGGCCTCGACCTCGATAAGCTCTCGGGGACGATCCAAGCCGACATCCTCAAGGAATACATGGCGCAGAAGGAGTTCTGCTTTCCGATCGCCCCTTCCGTCCGGCTCGTGCGCGACTGCATCACCTTCTGCGCCGAGAATATGAAGCGCTACAACCCGATCAACATCTCCGGCTATCACATCTCCGAAGCCGGCGCGTCGCCGCTGCAGGAAGCGGCCTTCACGCTTGCCAATGCCATCGTCTATGTCGAGGAGGTGCTGAAGACCGGCATGGACGTCGACGCCTTCGCGCCCCGACTTGCCTTCTTCTTCGTCAGCCAGGGCGACTTCTTCGAGGAGGTCGCCAAGTTCCGCGCCGTGCGGCGCTGCTATGCCAAGATCATGAAGGAGCGGTTCGGGGCCGAGAATCCCGAATCCATGCGTCTGCGCTTCCATTGCCAGACCGCGGCTGCGACGCTGACCAAGCCGCAGTACCAGATCAACGTCGTGCGCACCGCCATCCAGGCGCTCTCCGCCGTGCTAGGCGGCTGCCAGTCGCTGCACACCAACGGCTACGACGAGGCATTCGCAATTCCGACCGAGGATGCCATGCGCATGGCGCTGCGCACCCAGCAGATCATCGCCGAGGAAACCAACGTCACCAACGTGGTCGACCCGCTCGGTGGCTCCTACTACGTCGAGAGCCTGACCAACGAGTACGAGAAGCGCGTGTTCGAGATCCTCGGCGAGGTGGATGCGCGCGGGGGAACCATCAAGCTGATCGAGGAGGGCTGGTTCCAGAAGCACATCGCCGATTTCGCCTACGCGACGGCGCTGCGCAAGCAGTCCGGCGAAAAGCCGGTGATCGGGGTGAATTCCTTCGTGATGCAGGAGGAGGAGCAGGGCATCGAGGTTCACCCCTACGATCCCGAGACGGCCGAGCGGCAGATCGCCCGCACCCGGCGCGTGCGCGCCGAGCGCGACAACGCCAAGATCGCGGCCCTGCTCGACCGGCTCGAGGCGGTCGCCAGGGACGAAACCAAGAACATCATGCCGGTGACGATCGAGCTGGTGGCCAGCGGTGCCACCATGGGCGACATCGTCGAGCGTCTGAAGAAACTGTGGGGGACCTACCGCGAAGTCCCGGTGTTCTGATCGAGCGGCATCGGCGCACTGCCTTCACGCTCGCCTCAAGGGATCGCGAGGTCCTTCGCCAGCCGCGATTGGGCAGCCAGCCGGATCGGCGCGTTGACGGCGCCGAATCCCTTGTAGCCGCGCCGCTCGACGATCTCGAAGAAGAAGCGATCGTCGAAGGTCTGCGTATAGACCTGCAGGTACTCGGCGCTGCCGTCCTGGTCGTAGAGGATAGAGTGCTTCTTCAGTGCCTCGATCCGATCAGGCGGCAAATTGGTCTTGGTCTCGAGGTCGTCGTAGTAGTTGTCCGGGACCGGCAGCAGAGCCACGCCGTTTGCCTCCAGGCGTTGGACGCTCTCGAGCCCCAGATCCGCGACCAGCTTGCGGACGCCGGCGGGCGTGCCGTTGAACGACAGCAGGTCGTTCTCGAAGATCTCGACGCCCTTGAAGCCGGCAGCCGCGATCGCGTCCAGCTTCTCGGCCAGGCCGCCGCTCAGGGATACCGTCGCAATCGACAGTTTCATCGCCACCCTCTCCTATCCGCTGGTCACTGGCGCCGGCGCCGCATCGCGCGCGGCGAGCGCTCTTGCAAAGGTGCGGTGCATGCGCTGGATATCGGTGGCGAGCCCGGTGAAAAGCCGGAACGCCTCCACGGCCTGGTGCACGCACATGCCGCCGCCCGTGAGCGTTCGGGCGCCCTTCGCTTGGGCGGCTTTGATCAGCTCGGTCTCGATCGGCGTGTAGATGACGTCCGCCACCCAGTGCTGCGGTCTGAGCGCCTCGACTGGAACCGGATTGCCCGCAAAGCCCGACATGCCGATCGGCGTGGCGTTGACCACGCCGGCAGCGGCGGCGATGGCATCGGCGAGCGAGCCGGCAAGCCGTGCGCGCGAGGCACCCTTGTGCAGCGCCAGATCAGCCACCAGCGATGCGGCCCGGCCCATGTCGGTGTCGTGGACGAGGACGGTCGCGGCGCCGAGATCCATCAGCGCGAAGGCGACGGCCCGGCCGGCACCGCCTGCGCCTACCAGAACCGCCGTCTTGCCCTCCACGCAGCCCCGCCCGAGGCCCTCCTCGAAATTGCCGCGGAAGCCGCTGCGGTCGGTGTTGTAGCCGGTGGTGCGGCCGCTCGCCGCGATGGTCACGCTGTTGACGGCCCCGATCTGCTGGGCCTCCGCGGATATCTCGTCGAGCAGCGGCATCACCGCCTGCTTGCACGGGAAGGTGACATTGACGCCGTCGAAGCCGGCGGCCTTGACCGCGCCGAGCAAGTCCTCCAGGCGCCGCCCCGGCAGGCGGTCGAGGTCCATCAGGTGGTAGTAGCCGTGGATGCCCGCCGCCGCGAAGGCATCCTCGTGCAGCGCCGGCGACAGCGAACCCATGATGTTCGCGCCGATGAGCCCGACGAGACTTCTGCGTTCACTCATTTCACCGCCTCGACTTGCTGTTGCAGACCGCCGCCCCTGCGGCACGTAGCACACGCCTGCGTCGATCATCTGCCGCGGCGAGAAGCCGGTGGTCTCGCGACCGTCGAAGCGAACGCTGCCGGTGCGCACGGGGAGCAGACCGAACACGGTCTTGAACATGGTCGACTTGCCCGCGCCGTTCGGCCCGCCGTTGATCTGGGTGAAGATGTCGCTGGCCTCTCGTGTCGGCGTGTAGCGCCCGCCCTTCTTGCTGAACAGCTTGAGACCGAGCAAGGCCTCGGCATGCTTCATGACGCGACTGATGCCGGGCGAGGACACATTGAGAAGACGCGCAGCACCTCCGACGCTGCCAGTGATCATGATGGCGCGGATGACTTCGATTTGCCGGAGTGTGAGCATCGTCGAAAGGGTCGGGCTGGCTGCAAGCTACCAAGCCGGCGCCACACTGACCACGGGCTGGCATCGCCTGGCTAGACGCGGCCGGCCAGGGAGGGACCGCAATCAGGCGGTCGGAAGAACAGGCCAGCTTCAACGACAGTCGCCCCGGAGCCTTCAAGAGCCAAGGCGGCCTCCGGCCGGTTTCCGCGGGTGGGCGTTGGCGATCGGCATGGCCAGCTCGCCCAGCGCCTTGCCTGCTTTTCTGGCGAGCTCGATCATGGCGGGATGATCCAGGTCAATCGGCGAGGGAAAAGCGATGCCGCTGCGGTTCCCCAATGACCACGCAACCCGTCCCGGCAGGGAAATGCCCGACGTCAGTGCGACCTGGACGAGGTCGTACCTGAAGAGACCGAAAGTTCTCGCCAGCTGCAGCCCGCCTTGCGAGTAGTCGACGATCCTCACGGTTTGGAAGCATCCGCGGCAGTGGAGAAGCGCGTTGGCGTTGACGACCGTGCGCTCGAAATCGCGGGCGGCCAAGGGATTCTTGGATTGCTGCATAATCGATGTCCGATAGTTTGCGAATCGTTCACCAATCTAATTGGCCAGCCTTAACGAGAGCTTCTGGCGACGAACGGTTGTCCCTGCGCTGGGCGGCGGGCGGCACGCGCGAGTGCGTCGAGGGCACACTCCTATATCGGAGTAGCGAACCTCCTCCGCGCGTTCCAACAAACCGGGTCGATCTCGCGAGG
>DATEVP010000056.1:0-6365 GCA_035258465.1 Hyphomicrobiaceae bacterium | reverse complement strand
GATCCAGTCGAGCATCGACTTCCCCGCCGGCGGGTCGTTGGTCACGAAGCGGCAGCCCGCCAGCAGCCACTGCGCCACGCCCACCCAGGCGATGTGATGCGACAGCGGCGACAGGCTGAGCAGCACCGTGTCGGGCCCGTGTCCCCAGTCGCGCACCAGGTCGCGCGCATTGGCGAGCAGCGTGTTGTGCGAATGCATGACGCACTTGGGCTGGCCGGTCGTGCCGGAGGTGAAAGCGAGATAGGCGATGCGGTCCGGATCGGCGCAGGGCGCGCTCGCATTCGGCCCAGGCTGCGGAAAGGTGTCCGGCATGAACACCGCGCGCAGCGTTCCGATCTGCGCGAGGACCGCGTCGAGGTCAACGCGCGCCCGATCGGCGCCCCAGCCGGGCTCGGTGACGAGCGCCCCGGCGTTGAGGCGCTGCAGCAGCTGGGCGATCTCGCCGCAGGTGAAGGTGCGATGCAGAGATGGATTGCAGGCGATCCCCTCGCGCGCGCAGGCCAGGAACGTGACGATCGCCTCGGCCCGGTTCGACATCCAGATCGACACGCGGTCGCCGCCGCTGAGCCCGCGGGCGCGTAGTTCGGCGGCCAGGCCGTCGACCCATTGGCGCAGAGCCTGCCAGCTGAGCCCACGCCGCCCGTCCTGCAGAGCGATCGCCCCCGGCCGCGCCTCGGCATGCCGCGCCAGCAGCGAATAGAACGTGTCGGTCTGCCAAAGTCCCTCATCGTAGTAGCGCTTGGCCTGCGCGGGATGATGCAGGGTCAAGAATGGCCGCACGCGTCACCTGCCGAATTGCCTGCCGAGCTTGGATGCGTCTGGCTTGCGCTTGCCGGCCATGCCCTCCTTGCGCCCGCCCATGCAAAAGAACTTTTCCCCGGCTCCGTTCAACACGATCCCCCGCGTCCGGGTCTCGCTGCCCAACCGTCTCTCCCCGGATTTCTGCCCGGCCTGCCGCCGATAGAGGCAGATTGGCGGCAGAATAGACCGCGTTCACCCGCGCCACCACCTCGTTGCAGCGCCTTGATCGGACCAAAAACATCCAATTTGTGGCGCTCGCTCACGGCCATGGGCCCCAGCCCCGCCTCCCCGATGGATCGTGCACCGAGCCCGCTGCTTGTTGGGACGGGTTCTTTTGGCTATCGTCCCTGCCGTGTTTTGACCCTGGTCGTCGCCGCACCTGAACGCGGCGCCGTCCGGCGCGAAGGGAGGAAGGCAGATGTCTGACAAGTGGAAAGAGGAAAAGTGGGCGCAGGATCTCTGGTACAGCGGCAAGGTCACCCGCCGGCGCGTTCTCGGCTACGGTGCGGCCACCGCCGGCGCGCTCGGCGCCACCATGCTGGTGCCGGCGCCGTGGCGCGCGGCCTTCGGTCAGGCCAAGCCCTATAAGATCGGCACGATGCAGCCGCTCTCGGGTGCCGCCGCCGCCGGCGGCAAGACGGCCCTCGTCGGTGTCCAGATGGCGGTCGACCGCATCAACGCCTCCGGCGGCGTCAACGGCCGTCCGATCGAACTGATCGTCGCCGACTACGAGTCCAAGCCCGACGTGGGACGGCGCAAGGCCGAGAAGCTGGTCGTCGAGGACAAAATCGACGCCCAGGTCGGCGGCTTCCTTTCCAACGTCTGCCTCGCCTGCATGCCGGTGTGGGAAGAGGCCAAGATCGTCAACATGATCAGCGTGTGCCTCGACACCACGCTCACCACCAGCAAGTGCAACCGCTACACGTTCCGACCCTTCGACTATGCCCCGGCGCAGGCGGTGGCGTTTGCGCCCCACCTCGTCGGCAAGATGGGCAAGAAGTGGCACATCGCCTATGCCGACTATTCGTGGGGCCAGTCGACGCGCGATGCCTACGCCGAGCAGATCAAGAAGGCCGGCGGCGAGGTTGTCGGCACCACCGGCATTCCGCTCGGCACCGCCGACATGACGCCGTTCCTGTCCAAGATCACCGGCGACTTCGACGGCTTCTTCGGCATCTTCTTCGGCAAGGACGGCGTGACCATCGGCAACCAGGCCTTCGATCTCGGTATCACCAAGAAATACAAGTGGGCCGGAGACGGCGCCATCGCCGAGTCGACCAACCTGCCGGCCCTCGGCACCAAGATCGAGGGGTTTATCGGCATCAACCGCTATATCCCGGTCCTTGAGAAGCCGCTCGACACGCCTTCGCACAAGAAGTTCTACGAGGAGGCCTTGAAGCGGCTCAAGGCAATCGACCCCTCTGGTCCCCTGCCCGATCGCTACGTGCAGTCCAACTATGAGGCCATGAACGCGCTCAAGATCGGCATGGAGAAGTCGAAGTTCCAGGGCAGCGCCGACACGATGAAGCTGATCGAGGCGCTGGAAGGGCTGGAAATGAAGGAAGGCGACGACTTCCCGCAGGGCGACAAGGTGCTCCGCAAGGAGGACCATCAGGCGTTCCTGCGCGAGTTCATCTTCGAGATCAAGGGCGGCAAGCACAAGATCGTGGAGGTGGTGGCGAAGGAAAAGACCATGTTCCCGCCCGCCTGCAAATTTGCGTGAACGTGCCTGAAGCTGTCCGTCACGGCGCCGCCGCGGGGTCACAAGAACCGGCCCCTGGCGGCGCCAAAGTTCCCGCCAGCCCCTTAGTGCGCAGAAGTGACTGCCGAACCCCCTCTCCAATCGCCGCCCTCGGTTAGCGCCGTTCGGGCAGGTGCCCCGGCGCCTGTCCTGCACACCGAGGCGCTGACCGTCCGGTTCGGCGGCCTCACCGCGCTCAACAACGTCAACTTCGAGGTCGGCCGCGACGAGATCCGCGCCATCATCGGCCCGAACGGCGCCGGCAAGAGCACGTTCTTCAACTGCCTGACCGGAGTGATACGCCCGACCTCGGGGCGCGTCTTGTTCAACGGGGAGAACATCACGAGTCTCTCACCGGACCGCATCTCGCAAAAGGGCGTCGCGCGCTCCTACCAGATCACCAACATCCTCCCCAATGCCACCACGCTCGAGAACGTGCGCATTGCCGCCCAGTCGCGCCGGCACGCCTGGAGCATGCTGACCCACCACGGCGACTTCCGCGACATCATCGACAAGGCGCAAGCCGTGCTCGCATCCGTGGGCTTGAGCGGCAAGGAAGACGAGCTCGCCGCCAATCTCTCCCACGGCGAGCAGCGCAATCTCGAGATCGGCATCGCGCTCGCCACCGAGCCGCAGCTGCTCTGCCTCGACGAGCCGACGGCGGGGATGAGCGCGGCCGAGACCCATGGCACGATGGAGCTGGTGCGCCGCATCGCCAAGGACCTGACCATCCTGATCGTCGAGCACGACATGCAGGTGGTGATGGAGCTGGCGCATCGCATCACCGTGCTCCATTACGGCGAGATCCTGGCCGAAGGTACGCCGGCCGAGATCCAGGAGAACCCCAGGGTGATGGAGGTTTACCTCAAGACATGAGCCCGCCGGTGACGCCGCAGGATAGCCTCGTCACGGTCGAGGACATCCACACCTACTACGGCAAGAGCCATATTCTGCACGGCGTCTCTCTAGGGGTGGGGAGAGGCGAGGTCGTGGGCCTGCTCGGGCGCAACGGCGTCGGCAAGAGCACGACGCTGAAGACCATCATGGGCCTGGTCCACCCGAGCCAGGGCCGGGTGCTGCTCGAAGGCAAGCCCATCACCAGGCTCCCGCCCCACAAGCTCGCCCGGCTCGGCATCGGCTACGTGCCCGAAGACCGGCGCATCTTCCGCCTGCTCACCGTCATGGAGAACCTGCGCACCGGCCTCGATCGCGCCGGCGTAAGCGAGGCAAAGAAGCAGGAGCTTCTCGACAAGGTCTATGCCTATTTCCCGGTGCTGGCCGAGCGCAGGAGCCAAGCCGGCGGCACGCTTTCGGGCGGCGAGCAGCAGATGCTCGCCATCGCGCGGGCCATGATGCTCGAGCCCAAGATCATCCTCCTGGACGAGCCCACCGAGGGCCTGATGCCGCGCATGGTCTCGCAGATCAGCCAGATCATCGACGTGCTCCACCGCGAGGGCGTGGCGATCCTGCTGGTGGAGCAGAACGTGCCCCTGACGCTGGCGGCCAGCCAGAGAATCTACATCATGGAAAAGGGCGTGGTGCGGCATCATGCTGCGGCCGCCGAGCTGAAGGCGGACGATGCCGTCATCCACCAGTATCTAGGGGTCTGAGCGCATGGATTTTCTCTGGCACGTGTGGGATGCCCTCGCCGCCAACAGGGACATCATCGTCATCCAGACGGTGAACGGCATCGTCACCGGCATGATCCTGGCGCTGGTGGCCTCCGGGCTCACGCTGATCTTCGGCATCATGGACGTGGTGAACTTCGCCCACGGCGAGCTGTTCATGCTGGGCGCCTATGTCGGCGTCATCGTGCTGGCAGCCACGGGGAGCTTCTGGACGGCGCTGATCGTCTCCGTCCTCACGGTCGCTCTAATCGGCGCGGTGCTGCAGATCACGACCCTGCGCCCGCTGATCGGCCGCGATCCCTTGACCACCATCCTCGCCACCTTCGGCATCTCGCTCGTGCTGCAGAACTACGCCCTTTGGCAGTTCGGCCCGGTGGCGCGCAAGATCCAGGAACCCTTCACCGGGCAGTTCACACTCTTCTATCTGCAGTATCCCTGGTATCGCCTGGTGATCGCCGGACTTTCAGCAGCCATCATCACGGCGCTCTATCTCTTCCTCAGGTACAGCACCTACGGCATCTGGATCCGTGCCACCACCCAGGACCGCGTCATGGCCCAGGCCATGGGCATTCCCGTGCCGTCGGTGCACACCGCCGTGTTCGCCATCGGCGCCGGCATGGCGGCCGCCAGCGGCGTGCTGTTCGGGCCGCTGGTCGGGGTCAACCACGCCATGGGGCTCGACTGGGTGTTGAAGGCCTTCATCGTCGTGGTGGTCGGCGGCATGGGCAACCTCGGCGGCTCGATTGCCGCCTCCATCTTCATCAGCCTGCTCGAGGCCTACGCCTCCATCTGGGTCAGCCCGTCGCAGGCGATCATCGTCTCCTCGGTCGTGCTGATCCTCACGCTCCTCTTCCGGCCCACCGGCCTCTTCGTCCCGACGCCCAAATGAGCCCCTCCTCCCGCCACGCCAAGGTCTACTGGACGGGCTTTGCCGTCATCATGGCGCTGCTGATCATAGCGCCGCTGGTGCTGCCGGAATTCTGGCGCCGGTTCCTCACCGAGATCCTGATCTGGGGCCTGTTGGCCATGTCCTCCGATATCCTCATCGGCTACGTGGGCATGGTGTCGTTCGGTCACTCGGCCTTCTTCGGCCTCGGCATGTACGGCGCGGCGGCAGCCATCCTCATGACCAATCCGCCCAGTCTCTGGCTGGCGATCCTCTACGGACTTGCCGGGTCCGCCGGCGTCGCCCTGTTTGTTGCGTATTTCTCCACGCGCCTGCGCGACATCTATTTCGCCATCACCACCTTGATCTTCGCGCAGATATTCTACGTCATCATCTTCACCTGGACCGAGGTGACGGGCGGCGAGAACGGGCTCTCGTTCTCGCGGCCGCAGCTGGGCATTCCCGGCGTCTATACGACGCCGTTCACCTCCACGACCTTGCACTGGTTCGTGCTCGCCGTCGTCGCCGTCTCCTATCTCGTCCTGCGCCGCATCACGCAATCGCCTTTCGGCATGGTGTTGCAGTCGATCCGCGAGAACGAGGCGCGCACCAGGGCGGTCGGCTATCCCGTCGAGCGCTACAAGATCGTGGCGGTGATGCTGTCGGGGCTGTTTGCGGGCCTGGCGGGGGTGCTCTACGCCATCCAGAACCGGTTCGCGGCGCCCGACTTCGTCTACTTCCTCGTCTCGGGCGAGGTCGTGATATTCAACGTCATGGGCGGCATCGGCACGCTGGTTGGGCCGATCGTCGGCGCCGGGTTTTTCCTCGGCTTGCGGGAGGGGTTCTCGCGTCTCTTCCCCTGGATCGCCTCGACCTTCAATCTTCCCCAGATCGCCGAGGCGCCCTACCTGATCCCGGTCGGCATCATCTTCATCGCCATGGTGATCTTCATGCCCCAGGGCCTGCTCGGCTTCGCGCGCCGCTGGCTCAATCGCTAGCGCGGCGCGGAAATATCAAATCTGGGGACCGGTTTGCGAGTGCACCGCGTCGGTTGCCGGCCGAGAGCCCGGTCGTTGCTTCAACAAGAAGGTAGGAGTTCTTTAGAGCGATTGCGGCAGTTGATCTGTACGCACTTATGAAATAGTGATAAGGATGGTGGCGGATGATCGGCCGGACTACGGGCTGGAGACCCTCCTTAACCTCCACGGCTGGACCGACGAGGTTGGGGGAGGATTCTGGGTTTCGGTGAAGGCGTTTCGCGTGCCTCCAGACGATTGCAGGCCTCAAGGGATCAACTACTCGCTCTCTA
>DATEVP010000055.1:0-2952 GCA_035258465.1 Hyphomicrobiaceae bacterium | reverse complement strand
CGTGCGGCCGTCGAGGACAGCGCGACGGCTGAGGCGATCTCCGCGCTCACCAATCTCGGCTACCAGCCGGCGCAGGCGAGCCAGGCGGTGGCCGCGGCAATGGCGGAGCTGGGCCAGGCCGCCGACACGGCCAAGCTCATTCGCCGCGGGCTGAAGGAGCTGGCGCGTTAGCATCCCGGCTATCGCAGCGGGCTAGCGGAGTTCGGGCTGAGCGGCCGCGGGCTCAGATGAGCTGCCAGAAGATCAGGAACAGGCCGACCACGGAGACGACCCAGGCGCCGGTGCGCAGCCAGGGAATGCCGGCGATGTAGAGCAGCGCGTGCGCGACGCGCCCCCAGAAGAAGATCGCCGCCCCGAGCGCGGTGATCGCGTTGGTCTTGCCGGCAAGCTGCGCCGCGAACACCAGGATCGCGAACAGCACCAGGCTTTCCAGCATATTGCGATGCGCGCGCTGGGCGCGGCCGGCCCAGCCCGTCATGTCGGGCAGCCCTTCCCGGTTGCCGGCGAGCGTCGCCAGGCCAACCTGTTGCGTGGCGCCGGCAACGGCGATGACCACCAGAACAACCGTCAATACGGCCGACCAGACGAGATAGGCGAGCTCGGGTGTCATGGTGGTGCTTCCTCCCCTGTGATTCTGTTGACCCCTGCAAGTATGGCCCGGCCCCGTGGCCCGTCGAGGGGTTCAGTTTGCGGTGCAGCGGAACCAGCAAGCCTTTGGCCTGTTTTTGCGAGAGGGGTCAATAGCGACCAGGTAACTTCGGCTCGGCGGACCGGGCTCGTAAGGCCGTGGCTCAGGCCGCGCTGGGGCGATCGACCGCTTGGACCGAGCCCCGCATCCGCGCTATGCCATGGCGAGGTTCGCGCGTGCGGGCGTAGCGACAACGAACCCTGGGAGAGACATCGATGACAATGGCACTCGAACAGGTGGCGCAGGCCATGGTGGGGCCGGGCAAGGGAATCCTGGCGGCCGACGAGAGCACCGGCACCATCGGCAAGCGCTTCGAAGGCATCAAGACCGAGAACACCGAGGACAACCGCCGCGACTATCGCGAGATGCTGTTCCGCTCCAGCGAGGCGATGAAAAGCTACATCTCCGGCGTCATCCTCTACGACGAGACCATCCGCCAGAAGGCCAAGGACGGCACGCCGCTCGCCAAGCTCATCGAGGCCGCCGGCGCGCTCCCCGGCATCAAGGTCGACAAGGGCACCAAGCCTCTCCCCTTCTGTTCCGGCGAGGTCATCACCGAAGGGCTCGACGGCCTCGCCGGCCGCATCGCGGAGTATGTGAAGCTCGGGGCCAAGTTCGCCAAGTGGCGCGCCGTCATCGACATCGGCAGGAACATGCCCTCCTACAACTGCATCAACGGCAACGCGCAGGCGCTGGCGCGCTATGCGGCGCTGTGTGTGGAAGGTGGACTGGTGCCCATCGTGGAGCCAGAAGTGCTGATGGACGGCGAGCACGACATCGCCACCTGCGAGGCCATCACCGAATGGGTGCTGAAGGAGGTCTACAGCCAGCTCTATTACGCCAAGGTGCCGCTGGAGAAGACCATCCTCAAGCCGAACATGGTGATCGCCGGCAAGAAGTGCAAAACCCAGGCGAGCCGCCAGGAGGTGGCCGAGTGCACGGTGAAGATCCTGAAACGTTGCGTGCCCCCGGCGGTGCCGGGCATCGCCTTCCTGTCGGGCGGGCAGTCGGACGAGGATGCCACCGCGCATCTCTCCCTGATGAACGGGCTCGGCCCCTTCCCCTGGAAGCTCTCCTTCTCCTACGGCCGGGCCCTGCAGGCAGCGGCCCTGAAGGCCTGGGGCGGCAAATCCGAGAATATGGCCGCCGGCCAGCGCGCCTTCTCCCACCGCGCCAAGATGAACGGCATGGCCGCGCTCGGCAAATGGACCGAGACGCTGGAGAAGGCGGCGTAGCTTCGAGCGGGTTCAGCGGGGCTGATCAACCGCGCACTTCGCCGATCTCGCAGGCTGCGCGGGCACACTTCGAGCGCGCGGGAGCGGGCGCCGAGAGGCCCCGTTAGGGCTGCCAGGTGAAAGACGTGGGCTGTTGCCAATGGGCAAAGGTGCTGTCCCTTTTTCGCCCCAATGCGGCCGGATAGGCTGAGTTCCAGCCTTATCCCCGCAAGCAACGGGCGTGATGTGACGAACGCTGAACCAAGCTGTGGCCTCTATGCCGTGGTCGAGGCGGACGGCGCCGCGCGCGAACGGTTGTCGGCGGCGCTTGCTGCAGCCGACCTTGCCTCGGTGCTCATCGTCGCCAGCGGCGCAACCCGCCTCGAAGCCGACGACGCGCGGCCGCTGGTCGAGCTGGCGCAAAGGGCCGGTGTCGCGGCCCTCGTTGCCGGCGACGCTGCCCTTGCGCGTGCCCTGGGCGCCGACGGCGTGCATCTGCAGTCCGGCGCGGAGAGCGTAGCGGCCTACGAGGCCGCTCGCAGCATCCTCGGCGCGCGCGGCATCGTCGGCGCCGATGCCGGCATCTCGCGCCACGACGCCATGACGCTGGCCGAGGCGGGCGCAGATTACGTTGCCTTCGGTGCGCCGGCGCATCTGAAGGACCGCGACAAGGCGCGTGCCCGTCGCGACGAGCTGGTGGCGTGGTGGGCCGAGATCTTCGAGGTGCCCTGCGTCGCCTTCGACGTGGAGGCGCCGGAGGAGGCCGCCCGACTGGTGCGTGCCGGCGCCGACTTCATCGCCGTGCGCCTTGCGGCAGAATCGTCCGCCGCGGTAAGCGAGCGCCTTGCCGCCATCGCCGAGGCCCTGCACATGTCCGAGGCGGCATGAGACCCGGTTGCGTAATGTGCTGGACGCCCGTCGTCGCCCTAGCCATCTGCGCCGGCGCGGCGCTCCTCGGCGCGAGGGCGGCCTCGGCCGAGACGAGCTCCTGGGTGGGCCGCACCGACGGGCCTGCCGAGTCGGTCGAGAAGCCCGCGCCGGCGGCCAAGA
>DATEVP010000054.1:0-10162 GCA_035258465.1 Hyphomicrobiaceae bacterium | reverse complement strand
CGATGACCACCAGCGCGGCGACGAGCTTCATCAACATCGGCGAGCGGACGAACGTCACCGGCTCGGCCAAGTTTCGCAAGCTGATCGAGGCGGACGACTATGCCGCCGCGCTCGCCGTCGCGCGTTCGCAAGTGGAAAATGGCGCCCAGATCCTCGACGTCAACATGGACGAGGGGTTGCTCGACTCCGAGAAGGCGATGGCGACGTTCCTGAACCTGATCGCCGCCGAGCCCGACATCGCCCGCGTGCCCGTCATGATCGACTCGTCCAAGTGGTCGGTGATCGAGGCGGGCTTGAAGTGCGTGCAGGGCAAGCCGATCGTCAACTCGATCAGCATGAAGGAGGGCGAGGAGGCGTTCCTCGACCACGCCAGGAAGGTGCTGCGCTACGGCGCTGCCGTGGTGGTGATGGCGTTCGACGAGCAGGGCCAGGCCGACACCGTCGAGCGCAAGGTGGCGATCTGCGAGCGGGCCTACCAGCTCCTGACGGAGAAGGTCGGCTTTCCGCCGGAGGACATCATCTTCGACCCCAACATCTTTGCCGTCGCCACCGGCATCGAGGAGCACAACGGCTACGGCATCGCCTTCATCGAGGCGACGCGGCAGATCAAGGCGAAGCTGCCGTATGTGCACGTGTCCGGCGTGGTGTCGAACCTGTCGTTCTCATTCCGCGGCAACGAGGCCGTGCGCCAAGCCATGCACTCGGTGTTCCTCTATCACGCCATCGCCGCCGGGCTCGACATGGCGATCGTCAACGCCGGCCAGATCACGCTCTACGACGACATCGAGCCGGAGCTCAGGGAGCTGTGCGAGGACGTGATCCTCAACCGCCGGGCCGATGCGACCGACCGGCTGCTGGAGGTGGCGGCAAAGTACAAGGGTGAGGGCGCACCCAAATCCAAGGAGAAGGACCTGGCCTGGCGAGACGCGCCCGTCGAGGAGCGGCTGAAGCACGCGCTGGTGCACGGCATCAACGAGTACATCGAGGCCGATACCGAGGCGGCGCGCAAAGCCGCCAACAAGCCGCTCGACGTGATCGAAGGGCCGCTGATGGCCGGCATGAACGTGGTCGGCGACCTGTTCGGGGCCGGCAAGATGTTCCTGCCGCAGGTGGTGAAGTCGGCGCGCGTGATGAAGCAGGCCGTCGCCCATCTGCAACCCTTCCTGGAGGCGGAGAAGAAAGCGTCGGGACTCGACCAGAAGCCCGCCGCCGGCAAGGTGGTGATGGCCACCGTCAAGGGCGACGTGCACGACATCGGCAAGAACATCGTCGGCGTCGTGCTCCAGTGCAACAACTACGCGGTGATCGATCTCGGCGTGATGGTGCCGGCGCAGAAGATCCTGGAGACGGCCAGGAAGGAGAAGGCGGATATCATCGGCCTGTCCGGTCTCATCACGCCGTCGCTCGACGAGATGTGCCACGTCGCGGCGGAGATGGAGCGGGAGGGGTTCGAGGTGCCGCTGCTGATCGGCGGCGCGACGACCAGCCGGGTGCACACGGCCGTCAAGATCACGCCCAACTATCAGCGCGGGCAAACGATCTACGTCACGGACGCGAGCCGCGCGGTGGGCGTGGTGGCGAACCTCATGTCGGAGACCGAGCGCGGCACTTACGTCGACAACGTGCGCAAGGAGTACGTGAAGATTCGCGAGGCCTACGCCAAGGGCGAGACCAAGAAGACGCGGCTGCCCTTGGAGGCGGCGCGCGACAACCGGTTCAAGATCGATTGGTCGGCCTACACGCCGCCACGGCCGAAGCTGCTAGGGGCGCGCGCGTTCAAGGCTTACAAACTGGCGGAGCTCGTCCCCTACATCGATTGGACGCCGTTCTTCGCCACGTGGGAGCTCAACGGCAGGTATCCGGCGATCCTGGAGGACAATGTCGTCGGCGCGGAGGCCAAGAAGCTCTTTGCCGACGCCCGCGCCATGCTCGAGCGCCTCGTCGCCGAGAACTGGCTGACCGCCAATGCTGTGATCGGGTTCTGGCCCGCCAACGCCGCCGGCGACGACATCGAGCTGTTTGCCGACGAGGCGCGCGGCTCCCCGCTGGCCGTGCTGCATACGCTGCGCCAGCAGATGGCGCGCGAAGCGCGGCGCGACCGGGCGAATACGGCGCTCTCCGACTTCGTGGCGCCCAAGGAGACGAAGCTCGCCGACTACGTGGGTGCGTTCGCGGTCACGGCCGGCATCGGCGAGGCCGAGGCGCTCAGCCGCCACATCGCCAAGACCGACGACTACGGACGCATCATGCTCAAGGCGCTCGCCGACCGGCTGGCGGAGGCTTTCGCCGAACGCATGCACGAGCGTGTGCGGCGCGAGTTCTGGGGCTATGCGCCCCGCGAACGGCTATCGAGGGAGGACCTGATCGCGGAGAAGTATCGCGGCATCCGCCCGGCGCCCGGCTATCCCGCGCAGCCCGATCACACGGAGAAGGCGACCATCTTTCGTTTGCTCGACGCCGAGGCGCAAGCCAGCATCACGCTGACGGAGAGCTTCGCGATGTGGCCGGGAGCGGCCGTCTCCGGCCTCTACTTCGCGCATCCCGACAGCCACTACTTCGGCGTCGGCAAGGTCGAGCGCGATCAGGTCGAGGACTATGCAGCCCGCAAGGGCTGGACCGTCGAGGAGGCGGAGCGGTGGCTGGGCCCCGTACTCAACTACGACCCCAAACTCGCCCGCAGCGCGGCGGCCTGAGCGCAGCTCTCCCCTGCGTTTTCAGCGTGACCTTGTGCCTCCGGTTAGCCTCAATTTGCTCATTTGGTCCACCGGCGGACCTCGGCTGGCGGGTGTGGGCGCCGTGGATCCGGGACTTGGCGCGGTGCGGCGCTGCGTGAACGCAAGTCGAGAGGGTAGGGGGCATGCTGATCCCGCATTTTGTGCGTGCTATCTGCGTTGTCATGGCGTTGGCGGCGGCGGGGCAGGCCACCGCTCGAGAATTGCGGCTCTCCCATCAAATGCCGGTGAGCGATGCGCGCCACAGAGCCGCTCGGGTGTTCGTCGCCGAATTGAAGAAACGGGCGCCCAGCCTGGCGGTCAGCATCCATCCCAACTCGTCGCTCATCGCCGATCCGGTCAAGCAGTACGAGGCCCTCATCGACGGCACCATAGAGATGGCCGTCTATCCGATGGGTTATGCATCGGCGAAATTTCCAGAGCTCTCCGTCGTCACCATGCCCGGAGTACCCTCGAACGCCGAGGCGGCCGGCCTGCTCAAGGGCTCGGAGTTCGAGGCCAAGTTGCAAGAGCTGTGCGAGGAGAAAGGCTTCCGCATCCTGACGTGGTGGTGGCTCGACGGCGGCATGGCGAGCCGCGCGCGGGCCATCACGGGACCGGATACCGTCAAGGGACTGACGGCGCGCAGTGGTGGCGGCAACGACTACAACACAATACTCGCCGCTGCTGGAGCGAGCATCCTGCCAATGCCATTCAGCGACGTCCGTTCGTCGCTGGAGAGCGGAAAGCTCGGCATCCTTCAGAACTCGTTCGAAGCCCTCGTCAGTTTTCGCTTCCATGAAGTCGCGAAATTCGTGACCGTGGGCGGCGGCTACAGCACGCTCACTATCTTCACACCGATCCTCATTTCGAAAGCGGCCTGGGAGAGCCTGAGTGAGGAGGAGAGGCAGGCGCTCGACGACGCCGCGTCGATCTCGAATGTCTATTTCGAGGCAAGCCAGCGGGAGGCCCAGGAAGCGGCTGTCGAGACTTTCGCGAAAGCCGGCGTCAAGGTTCAGCCGTTGACCTTCGACGAGTATGCCGCCTGGCTGCAGATCGCCAAGGACACCGCCTGGAAGAAATACCGAGCCGTCAGCCCGAGAGCGAGCGAGCTGTTCGATGCAATGCTCAAGAGCTTCATCGACAGCGGCAAGAGGCAATAGTCCCACGAGCCACCACCACGCGCCCGCATTCATCGCGCTTCCGAAGCTCGCGGAATTTGCCTCCGCCTGATACGCTGCCGCGTCGCTCGATTCCGCCCGCGCGCTCAGGGCATTGGCGCGCAGCGTGGCTACAGGGAGGAGCCCATGCTGTCAAAACTCATCCTATTGGCGCTGCAGGCGATCGTCGCTTGGGTCGCGGCGCCGCCCATCGTCCGATATATCCCCGGCCTGGGAGGCCTTCAGTATCTTGTTTATGCAGTGATATTTGCCGTGTTGGTGTGGGTCGTGGGCCTCGTTCTCAGCCAGGTTCTGCGGGAGGCGGGCATGCCGTCGAGCGCGACGCTCGTGGCCGCGTTGATCCTGGCCCTGGTTGGTGCGGCGATCATCACGTGGCTGCCCGCCGTCATGCCTGACGTGCGAAGCGCCCTGCGCACGATCCCCGACCTCGCCTATCCGCTGATCGGCGCGCTGCTCGGCTACCACATCAAGCGCTAGATCAGCTGCGTCGTGCCGTTCGGGGCCGCCCTCTAAAGACAAAGGCGCGGGGTGTTCCCGCGCCTTTGCTTGCCTCGAGTGGCTGGTGGCTCAGCCGATCTTCGCTGCCTACCGATCGGCGATGCTTGCATCCATTCTCAGAACATTCCGAACACGACTGCAGTCAGGAAGGCGAAGGATATGATGGCAGCAAGCACGTTGAGCCTAGTCCGCAGTTCCATCACTGCCTCCTTTGCCGGATGTTCGCCCGGCCTCGGGCGCGAGTTGCCCCGCCCCAACTTTTGCAGTCTAAGTGGCGTCGCGGCCGGCCGCCAGCAAAATTCGATGCTGCAGCGCAATATTCGTGGGCTAATCTGCAAGTTTCCCAATTGCCGCACCCACTGGTGCACAAGAACAACGATGTTGTTTGGCGAGTAACAAGAGCGAAAGCAGGTTACTCCACCGTATTCATCGATCTTTAATGGAGTTATTCTTCTCTAGACCGCAATCCTGCTCCAATATCGGCATCGTTTTTCATCGCATCCAGGCGCGCGGAGCTGGCGCGCAGGCTGTGGTAGTGGGGACACACAGGCTCGAGCTGTGGATTTTCCGGTCTCCCGCATCGTTAATGGCCCGTCTGTCGGGCCGTTTCTCGACAGCCGAGGACGGATGTCCTAGGAGAGCCGACGACCCTTCCATCAACAGCACACGAGCCTTCCAACCACAACAAACGAGACCGTTC
This sequence comes from Hyphomicrobiaceae bacterium, assembly GCA_035258465.1. Classification (GTDB taxonomy): domain Bacteria; phylum Pseudomonadota; class Alphaproteobacteria; order Rhizobiales; family Hyphomicrobiaceae; genus AWTP1-13. The sequence continues at coordinate 5,072 of DATEVP010000054.1, read as the reverse complement.
ATGCAGCGCTTCAAAGCCTTGGTTGCCGCCAAGAGTGACGCCGGCCAGACGCTCGCCTGGACCGAGCTCGGCGAAGGCGACCTGATGGAGGGCGACGTCCTCGTGCGCGTCAGCCATTCCACCGTCAACTACAAGGACGGCCTGGCGCTCACCGGCAAGGCCCCCGTCATCCGCCGCTGGCCGATGATTCCCGGCATCGACTTCGCCGGCACCGTCGTCTCCTCCACGCACGCCGACGTCAAGGCCGGCGAGGAGGTCATCCTCAACGGCTGGGGCGCGGGCGAGACGCATTACGGGGGTTACGCCCAATTGGCGCGCGTCAAGGGCGACTGGCTGGTCAAGAAGCCGGCCGCTTTCACCGCCGCTGAGACCATGGCCATCGGCACCGCCGGCTACACGGCGATGCTGTGCGTGCTGGCGCTGGAGCGGCACGGCGTGACCCCTGTCCGCGGCCCGGTCCTCGTCACGGGCGCGGCCGGCGGCGTCGGCAGCGTCGCCATCGCCCTCCTCGCCAAGCTCGGTTACCAGGTCATCGCCTCAACGGGGCGCGCCGCCGAAGCCCAATACCTCAAAGGCCTAGGCGCGGCGGAAGTGATCGATCGCGCCGAGCTTGCCGGCCCCGCCCGCCCGCTCGGCAAGGAGCGCTGGGCCGGCGCCGTCGATGCGGTCGGCAGCCACACTCTGGCAAATGCGCTGAGCATGACGAAGTACGGCGGCACGGTCGCCGCCTGCGGGCTGGCGCAGGGCATGGATCTGGCGACGTCCGTTGCCCCCTTCATCCTGCGCGGGGTGACGCTCGCCGGCATCGACTCGGTGATGGCGCCCAAGCCCATCCGCGTCGAGGCGTGGGGCCGGCTCGCCCGCGATCTCGACAAGGCCAAGCTCAAAGCCATCACGGTGACCAAGCCCGCCTCCGAGGCGATGGCGCTGGCGCCGCAGATCCTGGCCGGCCAGGTGCGCGGCCGCATCGTGCTGGAGCTCGGGTAAGGCGGGAACGCGGTATGAGTCGCCGTTCCCAGCGCGCCCCTACCTTATCTCCCGATCCGCGTAGCACTTGCGCATCGCCGCGCAGCGCGCACTGCCGGTGAAATGCGCGTTGTCGGCCTTGGCCGGGCTCATGAACGCGCAAATATCGTCCAAGCCTTGCGGCGTGAGCCAGCCCTGCCGCCGCCCTCTCTGCACGGCGAAGCAATCCGCCGTCTCCTCGTCCGGCCCTCGAAACTGGTGTCCGCATTCGTGCGCATGGATCCAAAGTTTCACCGGGGTCGATTTGAGCTTGGCCAGCAGCTTGGGATTGAGAATGACGAAGCCTTGGTAGGCGGCGCCGTAGTCGTCCAGCTTGTTGTTCAAGACCGTTGGGCGCCGGCCGCAGGTCGCCGATTGGCCGTCGATCTTGAGGGCGCCCGCCGGCACGATCTGCGCGTCGCCGCCGACCTTGCGCACGTATTCCTCGGGCGTCGGGTCCCGATCCTCGGCCTGGCCACTCGTCGCAGCAAGCGCCACGGCGAGCACGAGCCAGACCGCCCGATATGCTCTCCCTTTTGGCCTCATTAACTCCTCGCGGGCGACCCAGCGATGGCGCGCTGATTGTTTGGGATACGTTCTGGCATACTCCGCGAGGCCATCCAATCGAAGCTGCACGCGGCTGCGGCGCGCGCGCATCTTTCCGGCGGCCTTGCGATGGCCGTGATATTGTTTGGGCGCCTCGATTTCTACAATCCTTCGGCGCGCAGGAGAAAAATCATGAGGATCGTGGTAGCAGCGCTGTGTACGCTGTCGCTCCTGGCGGGGCTTTCAGGTGAAGCGAGCGCGCGGGCCTACGCGAAAAAGGGCAAGAAGCACGTCAGTGCGCAAGTCCGGCAGCCCACCGGCGGGGCGGCAACGTTCAAGCCGGATGGGCATGTCGAGCGTGACGCCAACAGGCTCCCATTCGGCTCGTCACTCTGGTGGGAGCAGATGATGCGCGAGAGCCGCGCCGGCACATGCTGCAACTGAACCTGGCGGGGTTGGCGGATGGGGAGGGATTCGAACCCCCGGTGAGCGTGAACCCACGCCGGTTTTCAAGACCGGTGCCTTAAACCACTCGGCCACCCATCCAGCTCGGAGGATCAGGCGCTTAGCACGGCAGCGGCTGCCCGGTCATCGAAAATTGGCACCCGGCACCCTGCCATTCCTTGCGTTGTTCGCCTCTCGTTCCGATGGCGCTGTCGGATGCGCTCACGAGGCGTAGAGGCGCAGAATACCGAACACCAAGGTGCCGAGGATGACTGCGGCTGCAATCAGCGTAAGTGCCGCGAGCTGGGCACGGGTCATGTCCTCGCTGCCCCCGGCAGGATCGATGGTGCCGGCCGCATCTTCTGGAGCAGGAGTGCGACGGCAAGCAGGCCGATGCCGATGACATCGGTGATGGCCTGTGGGTCGATCAGCAACAGTGCGGCCGCAAGGAAGAGCGCCCGCTCGAGCCACGAAGCGGTGCGCAGGAAGTAGCCCTCCAGACTGGCCGCGAGCGCGACCACCCCGATCGAGCCGGTCACGACCGCGCGCAAGATCTCGGGCCACGGCCCCGAGAACAGCAGCGCGGGGTTGTAGACGAAGAAGAAGGGCACGATGAATCCGGCCGCGGCGAACTTCATCGCCTGCACGCCGGAGGCCCACAGGCCGGCGCCGCCGATCGATGCGGCCGCATACACGGCGAGCGCCACCGGCGGCGTCACCGCCGACAGGCAGGAGAAGTAGAAGGCGAACATGTGCGCCGCCATGGGCTCCACACCGAGCTTCATGATCGCCGGCACCAGCAGCGCCGCTTGCATGATGTAGGCGGGCGTGGTCGGCATCCCCATGCCCAGGATGATCCCGGCCACCATCGTGATGAGCAGGGCAGGCAGCAGCATCCCGTACGTGAAATCGACAAGAAAGGCGGTGAACCGCAGCGCCAGCCCGGTCTGCAGCACCACACCGATCACGATCCCGGCGGACGCGCAGGCCATCGCCACGGGCACGGTGTGCACCGCCCCATCGCGCAGGGCCTCGAGGCACGTCCTCCAGCCCAGCCCGGTCGAGGGACGCAGCCAGGAGATGCCGACCAATGCGAATGTGGCGATGATCGCGCCATAGGTCGGCGTATACCCGTAGAGAAGCAAGGCCAGCAGCACGATGACCGGCAGGAAGAGATGCCCCTGGCGCACGATGATATGGCCGAGGATGGGCAGCTCCTCGCGCGGCAGGCCCTTCAGCCCGGAGCGCACCGCGTTGAAGTGGATCGCGGCGAACAGCGCGCCATAGTAGAACAGCGCAGGGATCGCCGCGGCGATCATCACTTGCGTGTAGCTGACGCCTTGGAACTCGGCCATGACGAAGGCTGCGGCGCCCATGATCGGCGGCATGATCTGCCCGCCGGTGGAGGCCACCGCCTCGATGGCTGCTGCCGCCTCGGGCTTGAAGCCGGTCTTCTTCATCATCGGGATGGTCAGCCACCCGTCGACCATGACATTGGCGACAGCCGAGCCGGAGATGGTGCCGAACAGGCTCGAGGAAACGACCGCCACCTTGCCCGGCCCGCCGCGGGCGCCGCCGGCAATCGCGTTGGCGAAGTTAATGAAAAACTGCCCGGCCCCGGATTTCTCCAGAAACGTGCCGAAGATGATGAAGAGGATGACGTAGGTGCCGGCCACCGACATCGGTACTCCGAAGATGCCCTCGGTGGTGAAGTAGGTCTGGTCGACGGTGATCTCGAGACTGAGCCCTCTGTGATAGAGCCAGCCGAACAGCCAGGGTCCGGCAAACCCATAGAGCAGAAAAAAGATCGCCACGATCGGCAGCGCCGCGCCGATCGTGCGCCGTGTCGCCTCCAGCACGAGCACGATGGCCGTCACACCTACGACCATGTCCATCGGGCTCAACGGATGGGCGGTGGGAAACCGGTTAACGACATAGCTGTAGTTGGCAAACATGTAGCCCACGCACCCGAGCGACAATGCCGCCAGGGCGAGGTCCGACCACGGCACGCGATCGGGCGTCGCACCTTGGAAACGCGGCCACAGCAGGAACGAGAGGACCAGGCTGAAGGCGAGGGTGATGAAAAGCAGCGCGTGCTGATCGGGCGCGTATGTGGTCAACCGGGCGTAGACATGGAAGGCGGACATCGCCACCGCCACCACGCCGATGACCAGCCCGGCGTAGCCAGCAAGCTTTCGCATGCGCGTTCTCTATTTCTTGAGCAGGCCCGCCTCGCGATAGTACTTCTCCGCGCCGGGGTGGTAGGGCATGTCGAAGTTCTGCGCCATCTCTGCTGCCGCAATGCCCTTCATGACGCTGGCGACGTTGGCGAACTCTTCTCGCCCTTCGACAATGGCTTTGGTGATCTTGTAGACGACGTCGGCCGGCGTGCGCGATGCGGCGATCAACACCGTGGGCGACTGGAAGGTCTGAACATCCTCCGTCACGCCTTGCTCCTTGTAGAAACTGGCTTTGACCGTGTGGCGCACCAAACCTGGATTGAGCTTGCGCAGCTCGGTCAACTCCGCGTCGCTGACCGCGAGCATGCGCACTTGCATCGCCGAGCCGAGGTCCATGACAAAGGAAGCGGGCACCGTCGTGAACCATCCGGCCGCCATCGCCTGGCGGTTCTTCATGGCCTCGGCGTTGGACGATACGGGCCCGTAGCTCTTCGCGCCCAGGTCGTTCAGCGTCATGCCGTTGACCTTGAGCAGATACTCCCAGCCCGCAACCAGGCTGGTGTTGCCGCGTGCCGGCAGCGCCACCGGCTGGCCCTTCAGGTCCTTGACGCTCTTGATGGTGCTGTTGGCGGGAACCACCAGCTGCCAGACGTTCGGGTAGAAGTTGGCCACATAGAGCGCCTTGTCGGTCTTCTTGCCCTCGAACTGGCCCTCCCCTTTCTGCGCGTCCGACATGACGGTCGTCATCGACCAGCCGATATCGGCCTTGTCGGTGCGGATCTTCTCCATGTTCACGAGAGCCGCGCCCGGCTCGACCTGCACATTGAGCTCGGGAAAGCGCTTGTTGACGACCTGCGATGCCGCCGCCGCCATCGGCGTCCAGCTGCCGCCGGTCGG